>NZ_JBFUGX010000500.1:0-3081 GCF_056402675.1 Polaromonas sp. P3_C2
GCCTGCCGGCAGGCCTGCCGGCAGGCGCTCCAGGTGGCTTGCCAGGTGCGCTTCAACCTGGCGCTCTGTCTCCACGACAAAACCCAGGCTCAGGCGATCACCGAGCCGGCTCGCGACCAGGCCCAGGCCGAAGGCGCCGGCATACCAGAGCGGATTGAGCAGGGAAGGCCGGGCGCCGAGTTCGTCGAGCCGGGTTTTTGTCCAGGCGAGGTGGTCACCCTCTTCACGGCTGGCCTGCAGGAAGTGCTCTCGCAGGGCCGGGTCGCGGGTACCCAGGGCCTGCGCGGCGTAAAGGGCCTGCGCACAGACTTCACCCACGTGGTTGACGCGCATCAGTGCGCCTGAACGCACCTTGTCCTGCGCGGCAAGCTCGGTTTTCTCACCGGGTACGGTTGGGCAGGTACGGCTGGCGCGCGGGGCGGCAAAAAGCGTGCGAAGGGCGCCGTCGGCGGCATTGAGTGCGGTATCGAGTGCGGTGGTCATGGTGCTTCGGTTCTTAGGGACGGAATGGTTCCATGTTATCCCTCGTCCGGTGGAATGGAAACGGCCACAAAAAAGCCCCCATGCGGGGGCTTTTATGAAAGGAAGGCCGGATCGGGATCCGGACGCAACCTTGATCTTTAGAACGTGTGGCGAATACCCAGGGCGATGTTGGTGGAGCCAACGCCTGCAGCAGACGTCACGCCGCCGAGGAAGCCATTGCCACCAGGGGCTGCCTGGCCTGAGCCCTTGTTGTCGAAGCGGGTCAGCACGGCATTCAGGTTGGTGCGCTTGGACAGCGCATAGGTGTAGGTCACGCCGTATGAGCTTGTGTCGGCATCTGCTGGACGCTTGTCATCAAGGCGGTTGTACGCCACAACCCATGTGTGTGGGCCGCTGGTCATGCGGTAACCGATGTGCGCCAGGTTGGCGTCCTGCCGGAAGGCATTGTTGTAGGCGGCTTGAAAGGCTGCGCCTACAGCTGCGCTACCGCTAGCGGTGGTAACGGTTGCGCCGATGGTGGAGAGGCCGCTTGGGTTGTCATCCTTGATCGTGGCGTACTGGCCGTACAGGGTACCGGGGCCTACGTCAACCGTTCCGCCCAGTACATTGTTTTCCAGTGACTTCTGACCGAGCTCATTGTTGCGCTGGTTGCGGCCAAAACCGAGGGAGAATCCGTTGCCTTTGTAGATGACCATGCCGCCGAAGAAACGGCTGGCGGAGTTGCCGACCGTCGCGGTAGATGCCTCTCCAGCGCCATACATCAACGCTGCGGTGACGCCGCCTGTCTGAATGCCGTATTGCAGCGTATTGCTCAGGCGAATGTCGAAAGCCGGCGGGAAGCTGGCAATCTGGCCGGCTGCCAGGCTGGACTGGGTCTGGGACGCGTCAAAGGTGGCGCCAACCAGGTAGCCAGGCGTGTACTGGCGGCCGAGTGTGAACGCGCCGACCGGCGTGATCAGGCCCACGAATGACTGACGGTCGAACAGCMGGCTGCCTGTGGTACCAGGCAGGTTCACGCCAATCGTGCTTCCGATCGATGAATTTACAGCAGTGATCAGCGCGGCCGTAGAAGCTGCCGGAATGGGAAGCGTGGTCAAGCCAAGTCCTGCGGCGGTAGACATGCGATCCGGCATTTGAGTACCAGAGGCTGCTGAATTCGACATGGCTCCCGTGTCGACTTCAAAACGGTTCTCAAGCGTAAAAATGGCCTTGTAGCCGCCGCCGATGTCTTCGGTCCCGCGCAGGCCGAAGCGTGAACCTTCCATGATGCCACTGGCAATGTGGGTGATCGCCCCGCTTCGCAGGCCGGTGACATGGTTGACGCCGCCATCAACAATGCCATACACGGTCACAGTGCTTTGTGCCATGGCAGCGGAAGTGGACAAAAGTCCCATGATCGCAGTTGCAACGAGGGTCAGTTTTTTCATGGAGTCTCCAGAGAGTTTTAATTGAGGGAAAACCTTCGCAGTCATTGCCGTAAATGCACACACCGGCTTGACTCGATGGAGCAAAGATTAGTGGGGATGCGGCGGCCCGTAAAGAGAGGCAATACGGGGGGTATCACTTTTGCGACAGGGGAAAACCCGATGTTTTCCTGCCCCGGTTGATGTTGGCGGCAAACCTTGGGAGGCTGCCAGGAAATTGTGTTTCCCCTCTCAAATTCTGATGCTGAAGATCGTTTTAAGCGAGGCTGGAGAACGACGCAGTCATGCGCAACCGGTGGCTAGGGTTTGACCTCTAATCCGGGGCGTCTGGYGGGTTGGCGGCAGCAGAGTGACTCGCGTTTACAACGGTTCATGCCACATTGCGCCAGCCTGTCCCCTTTCCTGCCTGTTTTTTTGAGCCATAACGCTTCCCGGAGACAAAAAACGACTTGGGTTTGTGTTTTTCACCAAGGCAGGGCATCTGGGGGCGGGTGCCCTGCTTTGGGGCGGCCTGCCTCGGCTGCCTGGAAGCTTCCCTCGTACGGCATCGCCCGGCCGGCGCATTCGTGCGCGCACCTCCAGCGTGCGCAAAATGCGATGCGTTGTTAGGGACCAACAACTCGGGTATGAACGTTGCTAATAGTAGAGATAAGGCTTGGTGTGATTTGTGACTCTTTGGTTAAATCGGTCTAAGGGTAGTCACTGAGCCCTTATAAATGTTTGTTTCGTAGCAGTGTTTTGTTTTCCACCTTTTTGGAGATTTTCTAATGATGAAGAAAAGCCTAGTTGCTTTGGCTGTGCTGGCAGTTTCCGGCATGGCTTCTGCCCAGTCCACCGTGACCGTTTATGGCCTCGTGGACGCTTGGGTTGGTACCGTCAAGGACAACAACATCAGCCAGTCCGGCGTGAACGTTGCCCATCCTTTTTCCGGTAGCGGTGGTGGTCTGCAGACCAGYCGTTTCGGCCTGAAGGGTTCTGAGGACCTCGGCGGCGGCCTGAAAGCCAACTTCCTGCTGGAAGCCGGCTTTGACCCCAGCACCGGTGCTGCAAACAACTACACCAACCCCTATACCGCCGCGACTTCCAATGCAATCTTTGGTCGTCAGTCCTGGGTTGGTCTGTCTGGTGGCTTCGGTGAGCTGAAGCTCGGCAAAATGTGGACCCCGTACGACAT
>NZ_JBFUGX010000501.1:0-3072 GCF_056402675.1 Polaromonas sp. P3_C2
GTGCGTACTGGTCTGCGTGCACGACGCGGTAGGTGCCCTGGCGGCCTTTGCCCCATGTGCCGCACATTTGCACCCAGCTGACGGCGTCAGGCGTCTTGAAGCTGTCGTAGCTGTAGTCACTGCCCAGTGCCTGCGCGTTGGCGCAGCCCAGTGCCAGCAAGGCTGCCAGCAGTGTGCCGCGTGGGGCAAGGGGTGTCGTCATCATCAGCGTTCGCCTTTTCGGTAAGGTTTCATCAACGCCTGAGGATACGCCGCCTTGCGCGCCACCAGCACCAGCGCCAGGATGGAAAGGGCGTAGGGCAGCATCAGGTACACCTGATAGGGCACATTCACGATGCCCGAGGTTTGCAGGCGCAGCTGCAGTGCGTCGAAAAAGGCGAACAGCAGCGCGCCCAGCAGCGCCTTGCCCGGCCGCCACGAGGCAAACACCACCAGTGCCACGCACACCCAGCCGCGGCCATTGACCATGTTGAAGAAAAAGGCGTTAAACGCCGACAGCGTGAGGAAAGAGCCCGCCACGCCCATGAGCGCCGAGCCGGCCACGATGGCAGCGGTGCGGGTGGCCGCGACGGAGACGCCCTGGCCTTCGGCGGCCTGGGGGTTCTCGCCGACCATGCGGATGGCCAGGCCCGCCGGCGTGCGGTAGAGCAGCCAGGCGATCAGCGGCACCAGCGCTAGTGCCAGCAACGTGAGCGAGGTCTGCGCTGCCACCACGTTCAGCCCGCCGCCGGGAAAGCCGTCGAGCCAGTGCATGGGGGCGAAGGGTGTGATGGTGGGTGGCGTGTCGACTTTGGGAAAGCTGACGCGGTAGCCGTAATAGYTGAGCGAGGTGGCCAGCAAGGTGATGCCAAGCCCGGACACGTGCTGGGACAGCGCCAGGCCGACTGTGAGGAAGGCGTGCAGCAGGCCGAACACCGCACCGGTAAGCGCCGCCACGCCCACGCCTGCCCACAGCGGCGCGCCGCCGTACACGGCCAGCCAGCCGCTGAAGGCGCCGGCGACCATGATGCCCTCGATGCCCAGATTGAGCACGCCGGCGCGTTCACACAGCAGCACGCCCAGCGTGCCAAGGATGAGCGGCGTGGCGATGCGCAGCACGGCTATCCAGAAGGGCGCTGCGGTAAGGATATCGAGCATTTCAGCCATGCAGGACGCCTTTTCCCGTTGGCTTGCAGGTTGCTGGTGCTATGGATTTAATAGCTGGTTGCGCTTGTCTGTATTGGCTTGTGGCTATTATTTGCTTAAGAGCTGTGCGTGTAGCTTCAGCCCGGGCGGCAGTGGCCGCATGGGTTGGCAGGGCGCGGGTGCTGAAGAATTTCATGCGGCCCGGCCTTTTTCTTTTACGACCAGCCGGTATTGCGTCATCAACGTGGCCACCAGCACCGAGATCAGCGACGCCGCCACGATGACGTCAGCGATATAGGTGGGCACGCCCACGGCGCGGCTCATGGTGTCGGCGCCGACCAGCACGCCCGCCACAAACACGGCTGCCGCCAGAACGCCCAGGGGGTTGAGTGCGGCCAGCATGGCAATCACGATGCCGGTGTAGCCGTAGCCGGGTGACATGTCGAGCGTGACGTAGCTGGTGCGGCCCGCCACCTCAATGGCGCCGGCCAGCCCAGCCAGAGCACCCGACAACAGCGCAACCAGCACCACCGTGCGGGTGACGGGCACGCCGGCGAATGCCGCGGCTTTGGCGTTGGCGCCCACGGCGCGTATGTCAAAGCCCAGTACGGTGTACTTCAGCAAGGCCCACAGCGCTATAGCCAGCGCGGCGGCCCACAGCAGTCCGGTGTGGATGCGTGTCTGCGCGACGAGCCTGGAAAGCTCCAGCTCGCCCTGCAGCGCCACGCTTTGCGGCCAGCCCATGGCAGTGGGGTCTTTCATGGGGCCGTCGAGCATCGCCGACACGAACAGCAGCATGATGAAGTTGAGCAACAGGGTGGTGACGACTTCATCGACACCCAGGCGGGCCTTCAGCAAGGCCGGGCCCAGCAACAGCAGTGCGCCGGCAATGGCGGCGGCCAGCATCATCAGCCCGAACAGCAGCCAGATGGGCAAATCAAAACCGCTACCCCCGTGCATGCCGCCCACAGCCACGGCGGCCAGCGCGCCGGCATAAAGCTGGCCTTCCGCGCCAATGTTGAAAAGCCTCGCCTTGAAGGCCACCGTGGCGGCCAGGCCGGTCAGGATGAGGGGCACCGCACGGGTAAAGGTTTCGCTGAGGGCAAAGACGGAGCCAAAGCCGCCCTTGAACAGCAGCACATAGGTTTGGCCCAGCGGCGCACCGGCCCACAGCACCAGCAGTGCGCTGATCAGCAAGGTGAACGCGATGGCGCCGATGGGTGCCAGCACCAGGGCCCAGCGCGAGGTTTGCGTTCTTTTCTCCAACCTCATGAGGCCACTCCCAACGCGGGCTCGGCACGGACACCGGCCATCGCCAACCCGATCAACTCTCGCGACCAAGTCTCGGCGGGCAGGGCCTCCGTCAGCTGGCCCGCGTGCATCACAGCCACTCGGTCGCCGAGCGCCACCACTTCGTCCAGGTCGTCAGAAATGACCAGCACGGCCGCGCCAGCGTCTCGCGCGGCGATCAGTTGCTGCTGCACATAGGCAACGGCACCAATGTCCAGGCCCCAGGTGGGCTGGTGGGCGATGATCAGTTTGGCCGGCTGGGGTGCGGTTTCGGAAGAGGGGAAACATTTTTCCGACGGGCCGCCCCTAGAAAAAATAGCCCCCTCGGGGGGCAGCGCAGTACGCGAAGCGACAAGCGTGGGGGCCACGAGCGCCCGCCCGAGGATGAGCTTTTGCATGTTGCCGCCCGACAGTGAGCGCGCCGCGGTGTGCGGCCCGCCGCCGCGCACGTCAAACTCGCGCATGATGCGGGCCGCATGGGTCTGCGCGGCCTTGCGCTTGACCCACAGCGCTTTGGAAAACGCCGGGCTGCGCAGGCGCTCTGACACGGCGTTTTCCCAGACGCTGAGGTCGCCGACCACGCCGACGCCATGCCGGTCTTCGGGGATGCGCGCCACGCCCTGGGTGACCAGCCAGGCTGGCGAGGCCTTCATGGGC
>NZ_JBFUGX010000502.1:0-3070 GCF_056402675.1 Polaromonas sp. P3_C2
CATCAACCTCGGCCAGGACGCGCACCACCCGGTCATAGTAGGCAGCGCCATCGGCAGTGACATTGACCTTCCGTGTGGTCCGGTTGAGCAGCTTGACCCGCAGCCGCGCTTCCAGTTGCTGCACCAGCTGCGTCACGCTGGTCTTGCTCATATGGAGTGTCTCGGCCGCCTTGGTGAAGCTGCCTGCTTCCACCACGCGGGCGAATGCCTGCATTGCATCGAAACGGTCCATCTCTGCTCCAGATATGTTGACGTTGATGATTGTTTGGATTCTACGAACAGTGATGGTTAGCCTTGCCTGTTTATCCGAAAGGCACAGTCTTCTAAAGTTCTTTCATCGTTAACCACGGGCCGGCGACGGCCCATATGAAAAAGGACATTTTTATGACCAAGCGTGACGTCGTTTTTCCACCCGGGCGCCAGGCCCTCTATGAACGCAACCGCTATTCGCCGGCGGTGAAGTCCAACGGATTCCTGTTCGTTTCAGGGCAGGTTGGCAGCCGCGAAGATGGATCCCCCGAGCCCGACCTGGAGGCGCAGGTCCGGCTCGCCTTCGACAACCTGAACGCCATCCTCAAGGCCGCAGGCTGCACCTTCGACGACGTGGTCGACGTGACCGTCTTCATGGTGGATCCGGAATCGGTGTTCGAGACAGCCTGGAAAGTGGTGCCCGACTACTGGGGCAACGCACCGCACCCTACGCTGACGGGTGTCGGCGTGACCTGGCTCTATGGCTTTCAGTTTGAGATCAAGGTGATTGCCAAGCTTCCAGAGTTTCGCGGTGATTGAGTGACTTGACTACCGCCGTAACGGATCCAGCAGCGGCTTCAGCCCGTTGTGGTCGATCTCCTGCATCAGCTGCAGCAGGCGGCCGATTTCGCCTTTGGGAAAACCTTCGCGGGCGAACCAGTTGAGGTAGTTGCCGGGCAGGTCGGCGATCAGGGTGCCCTTGTGTTTGCCGAAAGGCATTTCGCGGGTCACCAGCAGCTGGAGGTCTTCGGGGTTCATGCCTAACCGCCTGCCCGCTTGGGCGCGTAGCCCTGTTTTTGCAGGGCCTGCATGACGGTGTCGCAATGGTCGCCCTGCACTTCAATGATGCCGTCTTTGGCCGTGCCCCCCGAACCACAGGCGGCTTTGAGCTGTTTGCCCAATTGCGCCAGGCCCAGGGCGTCCAGCGGCAGGCCCTTGATGACGGTGACAGTTTTTCCGCCGCGGCCTTTGCTTTCACGCATGACGCGCACCACACCATCACCCTTGGGCGCGGCCTGCTGCTTGCACGTGCACGCGGACACCGGCTGGCGGCATCCAGGGCACATGCGTCCCGCGTCGGTGGAATACACGAGGCCGCCGCTGGTGGGGAGTTTCTTCATGGAGTTTAAGGAGGGGATGCGTGGAAAGCGGCTCTGGCCGGGTAACACCGAAGTGTGGTCACCACGGCCGGGTCAGCACGGCCTAATACGAACGTTCACAAATGTTCTGGGCCATATTGCCGAAAAATGAAAAATGTACCTTATAAACACGGCTGGGATTTTCAGCCAGCGCCGCGCAGCCACTCAGGGTCATATACCCATATCAAAACAGGCAGCGCATCGGCCCGGCACATCAACGCAGTACCAGCACCAGGACAGCACCATGACCGGCACCTCTTTTTTGATCGGCTTCTTTATCTTTGTGGGCAGCGTGGCCCTGGGGGCGCTGGGCTATGAACGCTGGCTGTCGCATGTGGTGTCGGCCCGCAAGAAGGTGGCGCGCAACCACGCGCTGCGCCGCAAGCCGCTCACCAGTCGCGACGAGCTCGCGGTGTGGCGMTGGCTGGCAGACATTTTTCCGGACCACCATGTATTGATCAAGGTGCCCTTTACCGGCTTTATTGAACCCAACAGCCGCGGCGGCGACGCGCACTGGCAGGCGCTGCTGAGCACCGTGAGCTTTGCCTGCGCCGTGGCCGACCGCAAAGGCGCTGTGCTGGGTTGCGTCGATGTGCTGGGGCGCGGCGAGCTGGCTGACCGCAAGCATGCTTTCAAGCGCGAGCTGCTGGGCCGCGCCGGCATTCCCTACTGGATTGTGGACAGCCAGCGGCGGCCCGAGGCCACGCTGCTGCGTGAAAAGTTCACCGGTGCTGCCGCCACGCAGACGGCGATCAAAAAGACGCCACGCTCAGCCATGCCCCGCAAACCCGTCACCGCGCTGGAGCAGCGCCGCCTGTCACGCGTGTCCAACAACGCATCGGACCTGACCCGCACCGGCATGACGCCGCTGCATCTGAAGTCCACGCTCAAGCTGAAGGCACTGGCACGGGCCTTTGCCTGGCGCCTGGCCGGCGAGCCGCCTTCTTACAGGCCACGGAGTTCCCGCAGGCCCATGGGCTTTCCCACCACCAGCATCAGCAGCTCGACCATCTGAGCGAGCCTGCACGCCCCCCGGCCCGCTCAGGCTTCGGCGCTCTTGAGCAAAAACTCCATCTCGGTTCCGGCCAGGTTCAGTATGTCGTGGTGGGCCAGCGGAATCGCTTTCATGCCGATCGGTTTGCCGTTGCAGGTCGGCGGCTTTTCGCCGTCCATGTGCGCCACGTAGTAGCCGTCGCGCCGGTGCGATATCGACACCACGGCCACACCGGGCTGCCCGAAGGTGGTAACGGCCTTGACCACCGGCACCTCCAGCCCCGCTGACGAACCCGACAGCACCTTCAGGCTCGCGTGCATCGTGCCGCTGGTGCCGGGCAG
Organism: Polaromonas sp. P3_C2; assembly: GCF_056402675.1. Lineage (NCBI taxonomy): Bacteria > Pseudomonadati > Pseudomonadota > Betaproteobacteria > Burkholderiales > Comamonadaceae > Polaromonas > Polaromonas sp. P3_C2. The sequence goes on from NZ_JBFUGX010000502.1 coordinate 2,724, forward strand.
GCCCATCGCGTCCAGCGCCATGGCGGTGGTTTGATGTTCGCGCGGAGCCTCTTCTTCATGCCGCGAGGTGGCCAGGTACTGGATGCGGAAGTTGCCGATATTGATGATGTCGTTGTCGTGCAGCAGCTCACGCGACTTGACCATGTGGCCGTTGAGGTAGGTGCCGTTGGTGCTGCCCAGGTCTTCAAGGTACACGTCCGCAAGGCCTTTCAGCAGGAACACGCAGTGCTCGCCGCTGACCACCAGGTTGTCGAAGATGATGTCGTTGTAGGGCCTGCGGCCCAGCGTGGTGCGGTCGTTCGTCAGGTACACGTGCTTGATTTCGACGCCTTCGACCGTTGCAATGA
>NZ_JBFUGX010000503.1:0-3066 GCF_056402675.1 Polaromonas sp. P3_C2
GTGGCGGTGGGCTGCGAGCAGCTGGCCGTGATGCCCGACGTGATTGGCGACATCATCGGCATGAAGGAGCAGCCCAGCGGCATCCGCGTGGGGCAGATGCGCGTGCCGATTGGCGTGTTCGGCATGATTTACGAGAGCCGGCCGAATGTGACGATTGAAGCCGCGTCGCTGGCCATCAAAAGTGGCAACGCCTGTATCCTGCGCGGCGGCTCTGAAGCGATTGAGTCGAACAAGGCGCTGGCTGCGCTGGTGCAACAGGCGCTGATTGACGCCGGCCTGCCCGCCGATGCCGTGCAACTGGTGCCGACCACCGACCGCGAAGCCGTAGGCCACCTGATCGCCATGCCGCAGTATGTGGACGTGATCATCCCGCGCGGCGGCAAAGGCCTGATCGAGCGCATCAGCCGCGATGCCAAGGTGCCGGTCATCAAGCACCTGGACGGCAACTGCCATGTGTATGTCGACGACCCCTGCGACATCGAAATGGCGGTGAAAGTGGCCGACAACGCAAAAACGCAAAAATACAGCCCCTGCAATGCCAGCGAAGGTTTGCTGGTGGCGCGCGGTGTGGCCGCGCAGTTCCTGCCCAAAATCGGCGCGATTTACGCCGCCAAGGGTGTGGAGATGCGTTGCGATGCCGAGGCCCAGGCGATCCTGGCGAGCGTCAAAGGCGCCAACCTGAAAGCGGCGACGGAGCAGGACTGGTACGAGGAATACCTCGCGCCCATCATCAGCATCAAGGTGGTGGCGGGCATTGACGAAGCCATCGCCCACATCAACCAGTACTCCAGCCACCACACAGATGCCATCCTCACGCGCGACCACATCAACGCCCAGCGCTTTCTGCGCGAGGTGGATTCAGCCAGCGTCATGGTGAATGCGAGCACCCGCTTCGCCGATGGATTCGAGTTTGGGCTGGGAGCCGAAATCGGCATCAGCACCGACAAGTTCCACGCGCGTGGACCGGTCGGGATTGAGGGGCTGACGTCCCTCAAATATGTGGTGCTGGGCCAGGGCGAAGTCCGTACCTGAAGCCATGCCGGGCTGAGAAGTCGGCCCACGGATTTTTGGATGACTTGCGGCGGCGTTACCCCTTGTAACCCCTGCAGTCTGTCCCAATCTCCCTAAAATTCGGTCAGATATAACCGAAGCAAATAACAGATTCCCTACTCGAAAGTGGCCGAATGGTTCCGCACCTCATCACCGCCCTGAACGGCCCTATCAACGAACTCGAACAACGGGTCCTGGACTCCACGCCGGCGATTGAGCGCTGGTTCCGGCTGGAGTGGATGGAGCACACGCCGCCGTTTTACAGCTCGGTCGACATCCGCAACGCCGGCTTCAAGCTCGCCCCGGTCGACACCAACCTCTACCCCGGCGGCTGGAACAACCTGACGCCCGAGATGCTGCCGCTGGCGGTGCAGGCCGCCATGGCCGCGATCGAAAAGATCTGTCCCGAGGCGCGCAACCTGCTGGTCGTGCCCGAGAACCACACGCGCAACAGCTTTTACCTGTCCAACGTGCTGCAGCTCAAGCGCATTTTTCACCAGGCCGGCCTCAATGTGCGTTTCGGCTCGCTGAGCTCCGACATCAAGGAGCCCACCACGCTGAACCTGCCGACCGGAGAGACCATCACGATCGAGCCGCTGATCCGGACCGACCGCCGCCTGGGCCTGAAAGACTTCGACCCCTGCACCATTTTGCTGAACAATGACCTGTCGGCCGGCATCCCCGGCATCCTGGAAGACCTCAACGAGCAGTACCTGTTGCCGCCGCTGCATGCCGGCTGGTCGGTGCGCCGCAAGTCGCGGCACTTCAAGGCCTACGAAGAAGTTTCCAAGCGTTTCGGCAAGCTGCTGGGCATAGACCCCTGGCTTATCAACCCCATGTACGCCCAGTGCGGTGAAGTCAACTTTGCCGAAGAAACCGGCATGGATTGCCTGACCACCAACGTCGATGCGCTGCTCACCAAAATCAAGCGCAAGTACAAGGAATACGGCATCAACGAAAAGCCTTTTGTCGTCGTCAAGGCCGACAACGGCACTTATGGCATGGGCATCATGACGGTGCGCGACGTGAAAGACCTGGACGCGCTGAACCGCAAGACAAAAAACAAGATGAGCACGACGAAAGATGGCCAGCCGCTGTCCGAAGTGATCATCCAGGAAGGCGTGCTGACCAACGAGCGCGTGAACGACGCCGTGGCCGAGCCCGTGGTCTACATGATGGACCGTTATGTGGTCGGCGGCTTTTACCGCGTTCATGCCGAGCGCGGCGTGGACGAAAACCTCAACGCGCCCGGCGCCAGCTTTGTACCCCTGGCCTTTGCCGACAGCGGCCGCCTGCCGCAGCCCGGCGAGAAGCCCGGCTCCAGCAGCCCCAACCGCTTCTATATGTATGGCGTGATCGCCCGACTGGCGATGCTTGCTGCGAGCTATGAACTCGAAGCCACCGATCCGGACGCCGAGGTGTATGACTAGAGATGGCTTGGCACACCCCTATCGTTCTCACTTCGCTACGCTTCGTGGAGTGCCGTTTCCCCTTGCAGGGGACGCCGCAAGGCATCCGGCAAAGCCGGTCTGCCTGCGGCCGCTCTGAAAGTCGGGGAGCTTGTGTACCCGAGACGGCCCGGATTATGGGTCTTTTAGGCCTCTAGCCCAGACGGGTCATGCGCGACCAGCTATTAAAAAAGTAGCACCCAGAATTCAACTGCCTGCGCTGCCTCCCTGATCGGCCGCCGACCCCTATTGTTACAAGTTGTTGCGGTGCAACAAAATCGGGATTAGTTGGATTTAGGGATGTCCGCCGACTTGCAAGCCGGGTACCTGGGCGCAAAATAGCGTTCCCAAAGGTAACCATTCCCGCCGCTTTGGACCCGCTTGAACGGGCCGAGCGCAAAGACGGGAAGTTTTTGTGTCCAGTAAAAAATCATCACTCGCGGCGCTCACCCTGGGCGCCATTGGTGTCGTCTACGGCGACATCGGAACCAGCGTCCTGTATGCCGTCAAGGAAGTTTTCGGTTCCGGGCATGTTCCCTTTACCCCCGACAACGTCTACGGCATCCTG
>NZ_JBFUGX010000504.1:0-3063 GCF_056402675.1 Polaromonas sp. P3_C2
GCACTGGACATGGCACCACCGGAAGAGACGACAAAGGTGCCGATGTATGAGCGCTTTTTGGAAGCCTCGTGCATGCGCATCAGCCAATCGTTGATGTTGCGGGATTCCACGGGCGTCGCAGCAGGGGCCGGCGGCGGCACCTGTGCCGCTACAAAATTCATAGCTGGCAGCGCACATCCCGCAAGGGCTAGAAGGCGAAATAGCTTGAATTTCATGAGGTTTCCAAAGCCCGGCGACAAGCAGGCGCCCGCTCAGCGTCCTGCATTTTGCGGCGTTTCAAAGGTGGCATTGCGCAAGAAGCCCGAGGGCTCCTGCAGGGCCGATGTGCCCCCCAGCTGCTTGTGTGCAGCCAGCAGTTCCTCCAGCCGGGCATCCCGCACCATTGGGCCTTGGGGCGAAGCAACCAACACCTGTTGTGACAGTGGCGCCTGGGCAAGCTGCGGCGCCGAGCCGGGTGCCAGCAAGCCGGAGGCATTCCACGCAATGGCAGCCACCGCGGCGAGTGAGGCAAATCCTGCTACCAGCTTCCAGCGGAAATCGCTGTCATTGGCGGCTTCGCCATGCGGTTGAGACATTGCTTGCACGGGTACCTGAACAACATCCAGAGCCGGAACAGCAGGATGAAAATTCGAACCGGCCGGGGTTTCCTGGGCAAGGCGCTGGTTCAGGCGCGCCAAAAAGGCCATGTCCACCCCTTTGGTCCGAAGCGCAGGCGACCGCAAGGCATCGCCAATCAGGTGATAGGCGTCCCAGGCGGCGACCGCTGAATCGTCGCGCCGGCTGGCATCGAGCGCAGCCACAAGTTCGTCCCCGTCCAATTGGCCATCGGCCAGGGCAGACATGAGTTCGCTGGTTTGCATTGACGGTTTCATCATGTTCGTGGGCAGCGGAACTGCCGTTTTGAAAGGCTCAAAATACGGGGTCTGATTCGTGGGTTCATGGATGGCTCCTGGGTGCTGCGGCTTCACCAACGCTTGCCGCTCTGGTTTTCCAGCAACGGTTTCACCTTCTGCGAAATTGCCTCGCGCGCCCTGAAAATCCGTGACCGCACTGTACCGATAGGGCAATCCATCGCCTCTGAAATCTCTTCGTAGCTCAGCCCTTCTATTTCGCGTAGGGTAATGGCCTGGCGAAGCTCCTCAGGCAAGGCTTCCATGGCGGCATTGATGATTTCCGCAATTTCCTTGGTGGCCAGCACGGCTTCCGGCGTTTCCGAGCTTGTTAGTTCGTTTTCAAGCGGGGAAGTTTCATCGCTTTCATCGCTTTGGCCCGATTTAAAGGAGTTTTCAGAGACGGTTGGATCCCGTTTAAGGTCCATCAGGGCCTTTTTGGCGGTATTCACCGCAATCCGGTAAAGCCATGTGTAGAACTGGGCCTCGCCCCTGAACTGCGCCAGGGCCCTGTAGGCGCGGATGAACGTTTCCTGGGCGATATCTTCCACCAGGTCCACATCGCGCACCATACGGCCTATCAGACGCTGGATGCGCCGCTGGTATTTGATGACCAGCAGCTCATATGCCTTCTGGTCGCCTGCAACGGTGCGCTCCACCAGCATGGCATCGCTGTCGGTTGCTTTTTCCAGTTGAGGCGGAGGCAGGTCAGCGCTCATGGGTTTTGTGACGTGACTTCAACTGGGCGCATAGACCCCGATACTGCCACAGCCGGCACGGGTTCTGCAGGCAGAAAATCGTGCGGCGATAAGGTGGAAGATGACTTGTGCGGCGAGTAGACCGCCCGGCGCAGGTCCAGCCATCGCTCCGGCATGACGCCGCGCTCCACCCAGAGCCACAGCCGTGCGTGAGCAGAATTTTCAAGCCGAAGCAGTAAGTAGTGTTGAAAATCGGCAAGGACTGAAAGCTCATATTCGGCGACGCCCGCCTGATAACCCGGGCTCTCCCAGCGCCACACTTCGCCATCCCATGCCAAGTGGCCCGCCGGAGAGTTTCGCCAACCAATATGTGCTGCCACACCAGCGCCCAAAGCGGCAGTAAGTGCCAGGCCGATGCGCCAATCCAGCTGACGGTTTCCGTTGAAATACCAGAGCATCGCTAAAAGCAGCCCGGACAGCCATAAACCCAACAAAAGAGTACCCAGAAAACGCGAACGCCCCAGCGGATAAACAACCGGCGGGGCGTTGTGCAGGCTCAAGGCAGGCTGTTGGATGTGCGTGAGCCGGGAAATCAGGCGCGCTTGAAGACCAGCGTACCGTTGGTGCCGCCGAACCCGAAATTGTTTTTGACGGCAACCTCGATTTTTGCGTCACGCGCGGTATTGGCACAGTAGTCCAGGTCGCACTCGGGATCCTGGTTGAAGATATTGATGGTCGGCGGTATTTTCTGGTGATACAGCGAAAGCACCGTAAACACCGACTCAATGCCGCCGGCGCCGCCCAAAAGGTGACCCGTCATGGATTTGGTCGAGCTGACCACCATGTTTTTAGCGTGACTGCCGAACGCCGCCTTGACGGCGTTTGTCTCGTTCAGGTCGCCCAGCGGCGTGGACGTGCCATGCGCGTTGAGGTACTGGACTTCGTCGGCATTGACACCTGCGTTCTTCAACGCCATGACCATGGAGCGACGCGGTCCGTCGACATCGGGCGCTGTCATGTGATATGCGTCTGCGCTCATGCCGAACCCGGTCAGTTCAGCATAAATTCTGGCGCCCCGTGCTTTGGCATGCTCGTACTCTTCGAGAACCAGCACACCGCCGCCTTCGCCCAGCACAAAACCATCACGGTCCTTGTCCCAGGGGCGAGATGCTGTTTTCGGGTCTTCGTTGCGGGTGGACAGGGCACGCGCTGCGGCAAAGCCGCCTACGCCCAGCGGAGAGACGCAGGACTCAGCGCCACCGGCCACCATCACGTCGCAATCACCATATTCAATCATGCGCGCGGACAGGCCGATGGCATGAAGTCCCGTCGTACAGGCCGTTACGACCGCGACATTGGGGCCTTTAAAGCCGAATTTGATGGATACATGCCCGGAAATCATGTTGATGATCGAGGCAGGTACAAAAAACGGAGACACCCGGCGCGGGCCGCGATTGACCAGCTCGGAATGCATT
>NZ_JBFUGX010000505.1:0-3046 GCF_056402675.1 Polaromonas sp. P3_C2
GCCGGGGTTGTAGCGGGTGATGAGCAAATGCTCCTTGATGGCGTCGCCGCCGTCGATGGCGCGTTTGGTTTTGCTTGAAAGCATGCCGAGGATGCGGTCGGAGTCGCGCACCGAGGAGACCTCGGGGTTGGTGACGATGAGGGCTTCGTCGGCAAAGTGCATGGCCATGAGCGCGCCGGTTTCAATGCCGGCGGGGGAGTCGCAGACGATGTACTCGAAGTCCATCTCGCCCAGGTCTTTCAGCACTTTCTCGACGCCGGCTTTTGTCAGGGCGTCTTTGTCGCGCGTTTGCGAGGCGGCCAGCACAAAGAGATTGTGGCACTGCTTGTCTTTGATGAGCGCCTGGTTGAGCGTGGCTTCACCCTGAATAACGTTGATGAGGTCGTACACCACGCGGCGCTCGCAGCCCATGATGAGGTCGAGGTTGCGCAGGCCCACGTCGAAGTCGATGACCGCGGTTTTGTGCCCGCGCAAGGCAAGGCCGGTTGCAAAGCTGGCACTGGTGGTGGTTTTGCCCACGCCGCCCTTGCCGGAGGTGACCACAATGATTTTTGCCATCAGATAAAAGTCCTTTTGAAAGCGATAGATATTTCAGCCGGGGCCGCGGAACCGGCTTTGCCGGGCCGCAGGCGAAGTGAAAAGAGTGGGGCCATGTCTATGCGGCCAACACATTCATGACGAGACGGTCGCCTTCCTGGCCTTCTTCTGCGGGAACGAGCCGCACCTGCGTGGGCTGGCCTGCCAGGCCTTCGGGCAGCGGGTGTTCAGCGGTGCGGTACACGCCGGCAATCGAAATCAGCTCGGCTTCCAGCGCCAGCGAAAAAATGCGTGCCTCGGTGTTGCCGCGCGCGCCGGCCATGGCCTTGCCGCGCAGCGGCGCATACACGTGGATGTGGCCGTCGGCAATGACTTCGGCGCCGGCGTTGACCATGGCCAGCACCACCAGGTCGCGGCCGCGTGCATACACCTGCTGGCCTGAGCGCAGGGGTTTGTCGACCACCAGGGCGCCCAGCGGGGCGGCGGCGGGCGCGGCCACCACCACGGGCGGTGCTGGCTGTTGCTGCTGCACCGGTGCTGCCGCAGCGGGGCGGTCGGGCAGCAGGTGGGCGTCGGGCACGGGCAGCAGCCCGGCTTGCAGGGCGGCCGCCATTTGCGCGGGGTTGCCGCCCTTCACGGAAAGCGGCACCAGCTGGTAGCTGCCCAGCAGGGTGATGAGGGCGGGGAAGTCGATGTCGCCCACCGCGCGGCCGCTGCGCACTGCGGCGGATTGCAGCGGCGAGAGGTCGATCATCAGCGCGTCCTGGTCGAAAAAGTCGGGAATGTCGCCAAAGCGGGCTTGCAGTTCTTGCGCCAGGGCGACGAGGTCGGTGGACTTGAGCAGCAAGGCCACCAGGGGCAGGTTGGCGCTTTTGATTTCGAAGGTGGCGGGGGTGGTGGCCTGTATGGCAACAGTCATGGATGGAAAGTCATGGGCAGAAGGACAACGGGCGACCGGTGCGGAAAATGAGGGCGAGGAAAGATGGCCGAGGGTAGCGTGCGAAGGGGCTGATTCGCGCGCACGCTTTGTCGCACTTGTGAGCGTATGAAACGCTGGCCGGCAATTTGTAGCGCGCGGGTGGCTGCGGTTGTGCGGCGCGGCAGCCCTGCTTTAAGCGGCCCCCGGCATTGAATGCGCACGGCCCGTACCCATGTGCAGGGCTCATCAGCTCGTCATTACCCTGGACATTTCATGAACTTCCTGCCGCTGGCGCTTGTAACCGCGCTGCTCCATGTTTACATTGGTGCACGCCTTCTCCCCGGGCTGGGGGCGTATCCCGCGGGGCAATGGCTGTTTGCCGCGGTCCTTCTGGTGTCGGCGCTGGTTATGCCACTGGGGCTGATGGCCGGCCGTGTGGCCAAGCAGCCTCTGGCCGATGTGCTGACCTGGGCGGGCCTGCTTTTCATGGGCCTGTTTTCTTCGCTGCTGGTGTTGACGGTGGCGCGTGACGCGGCCCTGATGGTGCTGTGGCTGGCCGATGCCGTGGCGCCCGGCCACCTGCCGCTGGCGTGGCTGCGCACGGTGTCGGCCGAGGCGGTGCCGCTGCTGGGCGGGCTGATCACCGTGCTGGGTTTTCTGAATGCGCGCCGTACGGCTGCCGTGGTGAAGGTGGACGTGCCCATCAAGGGCCTGCCCGCTGCGCTGCAGGGGTTTACCGTAGCGCAAATCAGCGACATCCATGTGGGGCCGACCATCAAGCAGGCGTATTTGCGCCGCATTGTCGACAAGGTCAATGCACTGGATGCCGATGTGGTGGCCATTACGGGCGACCTGGTGGACGGCAAGGTGAGCGAGCTGGCCTCGCACGTCGCGCCGCTGGCAGAACTGCAGTCGCGCCACGGCACGTATTTTGTAACGGGCAACCACGAGTACTACTCGGGCGCGCATGCGTGGATTGACGAGCTGCGCCGGCTGGGCCTGACGGTGCTGTTGAACCAGCACGTGGTGATTCGCCCGCCTCTTCTTGCTGCAGGCCAGGACGCCACGCCGCTGGTGCTGGCGGGTGTGACGGACTACAGCGGTGGGCATTTTGACCCAGCTCATCGCAGTGACCCGGAGGCGGCTCTGCGTGGTGCGCCGGCGGAGGCTGTGCGCGTGCTGCTGGCGCACCAGCCGCGCAGTGCGGCGGCGGCAGCCAAAGCCGGCTTTGACCTGCAGCTGTCGGGCCATACGCATGGCGGGCAGTTTTATCCGTGGAACCTGTTTGTGCGGTTTCAGCAGCCGTTTACGGCGGGCTTGCACAAGCTGCAGAACCTGTGGGTTTATACGAGCCGCGGGACGGGGTACTGGGGGCCGCCCAAACGGTTTGGGGCGCCTTCGGAGATTACTTTTTTGAGGTTGGTGGTTGGGTGAGGTTGTGTTGATTTGATGGGTGCGTACTTTGCTGAGTGTTGCTGGCCGGGGGTTGCCCGGCATGCAACTCACTTTTCTTTGCTTCGCCAAAGAAAAGTAAGCAAAAGAAAGGCGACCCTGGTTCCTGCGTCCCTTCGCTTCGCTGCGGGCAACCTG
>NZ_JBFUGX010000506.1:0-3040 GCF_056402675.1 Polaromonas sp. P3_C2
AGCAGACAGCCCCACGTGTAGGCCAGGCAGACGGCGCAAAAAAGCAGCGCCAGCACCCAGTTGGGTATGTCGTAAATCCAGTAGAACATGGCGCCTGCCCCTCTTGTTATGTCGAACTCCACTCCGAAGTGGATGATAACCAAAGGCCGCATGCCGAAAGTTTTCGGCACCGGCTGCCCGGCAAAACGCGGCCAGCGGTGCGGCAGAGGCTCAATACCCGATATACCGAAGTAAAAATTGACTGCAAGGCCAGTAAATACTGCGCAAACAGCTATCAATTTAATAGCCAACTCGCTTTACGTGAACCTCAGGGCGTACACCGGGCGACTCCAGCGCTGTGCCTTTCGCGCGGACATTCAGCTCAAGCTCCACCAGCTCCTGCGCGTAATAAGCAAAAGCCTCTGCCCGCGCTCCGGCGCGCACACGAGCGCCTCTTTCAGGGGCCGCTCACGCGGCCATCTGTACGGCGTGCCGGAAGATATCGCCCGGCGTGCTCATCCAGACCTGGCCCCGGTCACGTGCGGCGGCGACATGCTGAAGCGCGCGCCGCAGGTGGCGCAGGCGGTAAGGCTGGCCGACGATGTAGGGGTGCAGTGCAATGCCCATCACCAGTGGTGCTGAACTGCTGGCCTGCGATTGCTCCAGCATCTCATCAAGCTGATCGATGATCATCTGCGCAAAGTCTTTGCCGTCCATCTGACGCGCAATGATCATCGGGATGTCATTGAGTTCCTGCGGGTAAGGCACGGCCCACAAAGCCTTTCCGCTGCGGGTGCGCATTGGCAGCGGCTGGTCGTCGTGGCACCAGTTCAGGGTGTAGCCGTAGCCGCTTTCAGCGAGCAGGTCAGGGGTATGCAGGCTTTCCGAAATCCACGGTGAAAGCCACCCGGCGGGGGACTGGCCGCTCTCCTGTTGCATGCGCGTGCGGCACTGCACCAGCAGGCTGCTTTCGTCCGCTTCACTCATGGCGGCCTGGCGTTCGGCGTTGGTGTGGCCATGGCCGACCAGTTCATCGCCGCGCGCTACGCAGGCAGCCACCAGCTCGGGGCAGTGTTCATACAGTGCGGTGTTGATCAGGGCGGCCGCCGGCAGGCCCAGGCTGTCAAACAGCTCGAGGCAGCGCCAGCTGCCCACGCGGTTTCCGTACTCGCGCCAGCTGTAGTTCAGGACATCCGGCTGCGGGCTGGCCGGGCCGATGGTGGCACCCATGCCCTCGCCGAAGGCAAAGTGCTCGATGTTGAAACCCAGGTAGACAGCCAGACCAGCGCCGTTGGGCCAACGATAAGGTTTGCGCTGGTTGATCGCCTGGTAGTCAAAGCGATTGTGCGTCGGCAGGGCGCCGCTGTAGCTTGCCGCCATCAGCTGATCACAGCACAGCCAGGCCTGCCCGCACCAGCAGCCATTCGGCGCTGTCGTTCCACACGTCCATGTGTGTGATCAGCCCGCTTTTGACGACATAGCGGTCCACATAGCGGTTGCCTTCGAAAGGCGTTCCGTCAGGCCATTCTCCATACAGGGTTCCCAGGCTGTAGACCACCGCTTCGTCGGGGGCGGAGCCGCTAGAGCCGGCGGCAACCGTTTCGGTGCGCTCAATCCTTTTTTTCACCCATTTGTAGCGCGATGCATTAAATTTGGTGCACTCAGCGGGGGCGCTCATGGCCCGGCCACCGGTGAAAAGAATCTTCATGCCGGGTGCCGTGAACCGGCTGGCGGCCACCGGGTCAGGAAGCATGATGAGCCGGAGAAACTCATTGACCACATCGGCAGCGCTTGCCGTATCGCTGGAAAAGGCCTTGGTGCTGTTCAATCAGGGTGCTCCTGCGGCTGTCGTTGCCGGAAAAATCATGTTATCACCTCGACGTTGGCCAGCTTGGCCACGCTGCGCCAGGTGTCGATCTGCGAATTGATCAACTGAACGAACTCGGTGCCGACCACCGCATTCTTGCGCGGCAGGGTCTGAATTTCTTCCAGTCTGGCTGCGATGTCCGGTTTGGCGAGAATTTCAGGGATCAGTGCCGTCAGCCGCGCAAGTACGGGCGCAGGCAGGCCTTTGGGTGCTGACAAGCCCAACCACTGGGACCCCGTCAGCTTGGGAAAGCCGAGCTCGGCAAAAGTCGGAATGTTGGGAAGTGCCGGCAGGCGGCTGGGGGTGGAGACAGCCAGCGCGCGCAGGGACCCGGCCTTGAGCTGGGCCACGTTGGTGGTGATGGGATCGAGCAGGCTGTCGATCTGCCCGCCCAGCAGGTCTTGCATGGCCGGTGCGCTGCCTTGGTAGGGGATGTGGTCGTGTTGGGGCGCCTTGCCTTCAATCTTGAGCATTTCACCAAACAAGTGATTGGCAGAACCGATGCCCGATGAGCCATAACGCACAGGCCGGGTTCTGGCGGCAGCCAGGTATTGCTCCAGCGTCTGGAAGGGCGACTGCGCCCGCACCAGCAGCACCATGGGCGCTTCAACCAGCATGCCCATGTGAGAAAAATCATTCACCGGGTCAAAGGGCATGACTTTGCGGGTGGCTGTGGCATAGATGTGCACCGACGCATGGCTGACCAGCAGGGTGTAGCCGTCGGCGGGCTGCTTGGACACGTAGTCGGTGCCGATCAGGCCGCCCGCACCCGCGCGGTTTTCCACCACRACGGTCTGGCCCAGCGCCTGTGACAGGTGCGGCGCCATCATGCGTGACACGGTATCAACCAGACCGCCCGGTGGGAATTGCGCGACCAGTCTGATCGGCCCACGCGAAGGCCAGGCGCTTTGGGCGCTTGTCCATGCTGGAGCGGTCAGGGCAGAGATGCCGGCGGCCAGGACGTGACGACGTTTCATGGAGTGCTCCTGAAGGGCTGAAGGCTGCATTGGCAACCATCAACAGGATTGAAAGCGGGGAAGCGGCTGATGACATCTGGCGATCAGCAACTTGTGTGCCAATTCGACTGTTCAGGCATTCGCGCTTTGGAGCCGGGTTTTCTTTGTGCCCTCGACGCTGGCAGCAGGAGGCGCCTTCCTCACTCGGCCCAGGTCGTGTGACGGCATAAGCCTCATG
>NZ_JBFUGX010000507.1:0-3038 GCF_056402675.1 Polaromonas sp. P3_C2
CGATCTGCATGTCGGCCAGTTGCACGTTGCGTTTGAGTGTCTTGAGCATCTCAATGCCGTCCACGCCGGGCATGGACAGGTCCGTGATCAGCAGGTCGGGCCGCATGCTGGCGATATCCATCATGGCCTCCAGGGCAGATGGCATCCAGGTGCAGTCAACCGGCAGGTCCCAGTCTTCAAACTGGCAGCGGTACAGCTCGCGGGTGTCTTCGTCGTCTTCCACCATCAGCACCCGCAGGCGGCTTTTGGGGTCGGTGTCGACACGGGACAGCTGTGGGCTGTTTTTGGCCAGGTAGGCGTTGATGGACTGCAGCGCAATGCGGCGGTGCCCACCCAGCGTCTTCCACGCCTCGATTTCCCCTTTTTCAACCAGGGACTGCACCGTCGCAACGGAGAGCCCCAGAAGCTTGGCTGCATAGCTGGTGCCGCAGTAATCCTCGCTGGAGAAATCCGCAGCCGTGATCGCGGCCTCGAAGGACTTGGGTTCACGCGCCATGGCAGACCGAACGGGGATTGGAGTGTTTCATTTTGGGCATTTTAATCAATTCGACTCAATCGCTTCATAGAAAATGATAGTAAGCATCAACTAACACCAACGGGCACTGCCAGCGTCAGGGGGACAGCGGTGCGGTGGGCAGGGTGAAGAAGAACGTTGCCCCCTTGCCGGGCGCCGCCTCGGCCCACAACCTGCCGCCATGCCGCTTGATCACGCGGCTGACGGTGGCCAGCCCGATGCCCGTGCCCGGAAACTCCGCGACGGCATGCAGGCGCTGAAACGGCTTGAAGAGCTTGTCGGCATAGGCCATGTCGAAGCCGGCACCATTGTCCCTGACGAAAAACTCCGGCAGCCCCGCTGCATCAAGCTGGCAGCCTACGGTGATTTCGCTGAGGGGTTGCTGGGCACTGAACTTCCAGGCGTTGCCGATCAGGTTTTCCATCACCACCCGGACCAGCCGGCTGTCGCCGTGCGCCTTCAGCCCTTTTTCGATGTTCACCGCAACCTTGCGTTCGGGGTCGCGCACCCGCCATTCGTCCAGGATGATGCGGGCCAGCTCCGACAGGTCCACCACCTTGTTGTTCAGGGGCGTGCGCGACACCTGCGCCAGCGACAGCAGGTCTTCAATCAGTTGCCCCATCTGCGCCACGCCGGCCTGGATGCGTGCCAGGTAATGCGTCACCTTCTCGCCGGCATCGGCCCCCAGGTGTTTGCCCAGCAGGCGGCTAAAGCCGTCCACGGTGTTCAGCGGCGAGCGGAGGTCGTGCGACACGGAGTATGAAAATGCCTCGAGTTCCTGGTTGGACAGGCGCAGGGCGGCCTCAATGGCCTTGATCTCGGTGATGTCCGCGTCAATGCCCACCCAAAAGGCCACTTCACCGCGTTCGTCCAGCACGGGCGATGCGCGGTAGGACATGGTGTGCACGCCGTCCCTGGCCAGCACGCGGCGTATGCCCGAGTATTGCGACCGCGTCTCCCGGGCGACCTGCCAGCGGGCCCTGATATCGGGGAGGTCGTCCGGATGAATGGCCGTAAACCACTGCGTGCCGGTCCAGTCCTCCATCTTGCCGCCCGCCAGGTCAAACCAGGCTCGGTTGAAGTAGGTGGCCGCGCCGTCCGGGTCGCTGGTCCATACCACCTGGGGCGCCTGTTCGGCCAGCGCCCGGAAGAGCGCCTCTTGCCGCTCCAGCGCCAGTGTGCGCTCGGCGACTTTCTGCTCCAGTCCGGTGTTGAGCTGGCTGACCTCCTCGATCAGGCGAGAGTTCTGGATGGCGATGGACGCGAGCTGGGCCAGTTCGAGCGCCACATATTCGTCCTCCTGCGTGAACTCACCCTCGTATTTGTCGGACAGCTGGAGCAGCCCGATGTTTTTGCCGTCGCGGCCCGTCAGCGGCACGGCCAGCCAGCCGCGCATGGCTGGATGCTTGTCGGCGTAACTGCCGAAGCCGTGCCAGCGCGGATGCGCCTCCAGCTCGGCCTGGGTCATGCGCATGGACCGGTTGGTCTGGCAGACCAGGGCGTAAATGCCGGTGCCGTCGGGCGGCTCGATCATGTCCCGGTATTTCGCATATTTTTCGGAAAGCGACAGGGCGTTGATGGCCTGCCCCCAGTCGCTGTTCACGGTGAGGCTGACGATCGCCTGGTGCGCGCCTATCACCCCCCGGGCCTGCTCGGCCACCTCGTGCATGGTGCTTTCAAGCGTCTGATGCCAGGTGATGGCCTGGGCTGCGTCGGCGGCGCGCTGCAAGGTGTACAGGTGTTCCTGGACCTCATTTTCAACCTTGACCTGGGCCGAGATATCCAGCGCCAGGACAAAACGCGCCGGGCGGCCGGCATACCGCACCGAGGTTGAAAAAGGGCGGGCAGTGAAAAATGACCCGTCTTTGCGGCGATGCTCCCAGCGTTCCTTGACGATCAAAGGCGAGGCGGCGTGCTGGGTCCGGAGGTTTTGAGCTTCTGCTTCGCTGCGAATGTCGTAGATCGTCATCGACAGAAACTCTTCCATCGTATAGCCATAGCTCTTGACGGCGGCTTCGTTGACCATGAGGAAGCGATAGGTCTCGGCGTCAAAAACCCACATCGGGATTGGCGCCATTTCAAAGAGAGCCGAGTAGCGGTGCTCGCTTTCTACCAGTGCCTGCTCTGCCAGCTTGCGCTGGGTGATGTCGCGCTGCACCGCGACCCAGTGGGTGTAGTGGCCTTTGGTGTCGGTGATCGGAACAATGTCGAGCTCCAGCCAGACTTCCTCGCCGCTCTTGGTGTAGTTGATGAGCTCCGCGCGTACCGGCTGCCATTTTTCCAGTGCGGCCTTGATGCGGTCGAGCTCGTCCCGCTGCGTTTTGGGGCCCTGCATCAGGCGTGGTGTTTTTCCCAGCACCTCCTCACGCGTGTAACCCGTACGGCGCTCAAAAGCGTCGTTGACAAAGATGATGCGCGGGCCGGCGCCATCGATGGGTGCGGCCTCGGTGATGAGCACAATGTCGTTGAGCCGGGATACGGCGGTTTCCAGAAGGCGCAGGTGCGCCTGCGCTTCGTGCTGTTC
>NZ_JBFUGX010000508.1:0-3027 GCF_056402675.1 Polaromonas sp. P3_C2
GTGCGCAGTTTGGACGTTGTGTGGTTCATGATGAACTCCTGTACCTTTGATGCTTGTTGTTATTCGTGAAGCTTGAGGGGCGCTGCCGGCTGCGCGTGCGCGCCTGCACCACCACTGCCTGCGAAGGCCTCGACGTGCGGCACTTCGCCATGCAGCTTGAGCGGACGGTTGCCCGTGAGGCGGCGCAGCGTGACGTAGAACACCGGCGTGAGGAACAGGCCGAAAGCCGTCACGCCGATCATTCCCGAGAACACCGCCACACCCATGGCGTGGCGCATTTCGGCACCCGCACCGGAGGACAGCACCAGGGGCAGCACGCCCATGATGAAAGCCAGCGAAGTCATCAGGATGGGGCGCAAACGCAGGCGGCTGGCTTCAATCGCGGCCTGCAGCGGCGTGCGCCCGGCAAACTCCAGCTCGCGTGCGAACTCCACGATCAAAATCGCGTTCTTCGCCGACAACCCCACCAGCACGATCAAACCGATCTGCGTGAAGATGTTATTGTCGCCTCCCGTCAGCTTCACGCCCAGCATGGCGGCCAGCAGGCCCATGGGCACGATCAGCACGATGGCGATCGGCAGGGTCAGGCTTTCATACTGCGCGGCCAGCACCAGGAAGACCAGCAGCAGCGCCAGCGGGAACACCCACATGGCCGAGTTGCCGGCAATGATTTCCTGGTACGTGAGGTCCGTCCACTCGTAGCTGATGCCGGGCGGCAGCGTCTCGGCCGCAATGCGGGCGACCGCGTCCTGCGCCTGGCCCGACGAGTAGCCGGGTGCGGCGCCGCCGTTGATGTCGGCCGACAGGAAGCCGTTGTAGCGCATGGCGCGTTCGGGGCCGAAGCTCGGCGTGACTTTCATCAGCGCTGACAACGGCACCATTTCGCCGGTGACCGATCGCACCTTCAAGAGGCCGATGTCTTCAGCGCGGGCGCGGTAAGGTGCATCAGCCTGCACCCGCACGGAATACGTGCGGCCGAACTTGTTGAAGTCGTTGGCATACAGGCTGCCCAGGTAAATCTGCATGGTGTCGAACACGTCAGTCACCGGCACGCCGAGCTGGCGCGCCTTGGTGCGGTCGATGTCGGCATAGAGCTGCGGCACATTGACCTGGAAGCTGGAGAACATGCCGGCCAGCTCGGGCGTCTGGTAGGCCTTGGCCATGAAGGCCTTGGTGGCGGCGTCCAGCGCGGCATAGCCAAGCGAGCCGCGGTCTTCCAGCTGCAGCTTGAAGCCGCCGGTGGTGCCCAGGCCCTGCACGGGCGGCGGCGGAAACATGGCGATGAACGCCTCCTGGATACCGCCGAATTTTCCGTTCAGCTGGCCAGCGATGGCGCCGGCGCTCAGGTCTGCACTCCTGCGCTCRTCGAAGGGCTTGAGCGAGAGAAACACGATGCCCGAGTTGGAGCTGTTGGTAAAGCCGTTGATCGACAGGCCGGGGAAAGCAATCGCGTGTTCCACGCCGGGTTGTTTCATGGCGATGTCGCTGATCTTGCGGATCACGTCCTCGGTGCGGTCCAGCGTGGCGCCGTCGGGCAACTGGGCAAAACCGATCAGGTATTGCTTGTCCTGCCCGGGTACAAAGCCGCTGGGCACTGCCTTGAAGAGGCCTGCGGTGGCCAGCACCAGCACCAGGTACACGCCCAGCATGATGGCCTTGCGCGAAATCGCACCCTTGACACCGCGGCTGTAGTTTTCGGAACCGCGGCTGAACAGGCGGTTAAAGCCTGCGAAGAAGCGGCCGAACACCTTGTCCATGCCGCGGGTCAGCGCGTCTTTCGGTGCGTCATGGCTCTTGAGCAGCAAGGCGGCGAGTGCMGGCGACAGGGTCAGCGAGTTGATAGCGGAGATCACTGTGGAGATCGCGATGGTCAGCGCGAACTGCTTGTAGAACTGTCCCGAGAGGCCGGTGATGAAAGCCAGCGGCACAAACACGGCGATCAGCACCAGGGCAATCGCGATGATGGGCCCGGACACCTCCCGCATGGCGCGGTAGGTGGCGTCGCGCGGACTCAGGCCCGCCTCGATGTTGCGTTCGACGTTCTCCACCACCACGATGGCGTCGTCCACCACAATGCCGATGGCCAGCACCAATCCGAACAGGCTGAGCGCGTTGATCGAAAAACCGAACAGGTGCATCACCGCAAACGTGCCGATGACAGAAATAGGCACGGCCAGCAGCGGAATGATGGAAGCGCGCCATGTCTGCAGGAAGATGATCACGACCAGCACCACCAGGGCCACGGCTTCGAGCAGCGTATGTACCACGGCCTCGATGGACGAGCGCACAAACTGCGTGGTGTCGTAGACGATTTCGTAGTCCACGCCTTCGGGCATGCTCTTTTTCAGGTCCTTCATCACGGCCTGCACATCGTCGGAGATCTGGATGGCGTTGGAGCCCGGTGCGGCAAACACCGGCACGGCCACAGCCTGTTTGTTGTCCAGCAGCGAACGCAGGGCGTAGTCGGAAGCACCGAGCTCCAGACGAGAAATATCGCGCAGGCGCGTCACGGCGCCGCCCTTGTCGGTCTTGACGATGATGTCACCGAACTCTTCTTCGCTTTGCAGGCGGCCCTGGGCATTGATGGACAACTGCATGTCCACGCCGGGCAGGCCCGGGGAAGCGCCCACGACGCCGGCGGCGGCCTGGATGTTCTGCTCGCGGATGGCGCGTACCACGTCGCCGGCGGACAAACCGCGCTCAGCCACTTTTTGCGGGTCAAGCCAGACGCGCATTGAATAGTCGCCCGAACCGAACAGCTGCACCTGGCCCACGCCATTGATGCGCGCCAGGCGGTCCTTGACATTGAGCACCGCGTAATTGCGCAGGTAGGTCATGTCGTAGCGGTCGTTGGGCGACAGCAAGTGCACCACCATCGTGAGGTCGGGTGAGCTCTTGATGGTGGTAATGCCCAGGCGGCGCACTTCTTCCGGCAGGCGCGGCTCGGCTTGCGAGACACGGTTTTGCACCAGTTGCTGGGCCTTGTCGGGGTCGGTGCCGAGCTTGAAGGTGACGTTCAGCGTCATC
>NZ_JBFUGX010000509.1:0-3015 GCF_056402675.1 Polaromonas sp. P3_C2
ATGCGTGGAATTTGCCGCCCGGCTGCGCGCCCACGGCATGGACCTGATCTTTTTGCTGGCCCCCACCAGCACGGACGCCCGCATGGCCCAGGTGGCGCAAGTCGCCAGCGGCTATGTCTACTATGTCTCGCTCAAGGGCGTGACGGGCGCCGGCACGCTGGACGTGGACGCCGTGGAGGCCATGCTGCCGCGCATCCGCAAGCATGTGAACGTACCCGTGGGCGTGGGCTTCGGCATTCGCGACGCCGCCACGGCCAAGGCCATCGGCAAGGTGGCCGACGCGGTGGTGATCGGCAGCAAGATCATCCAGCTGATTGAAAACCAGCCGCGTGACAAGGTGGCAATCGTTGCCAGGGACTTTTTGAAGGAAATCCGTACTGCTTTGGACTGACTTTTAATGGGCGAAACCCGGCGCATAATTGCGCTTTTCGCCCGGCAAATGCGTCTGGATCCCGCTCGACACCCTAAGGACTTACCCAATGTCTTGGTTAGAAAAACTTCTTCCCCCAAAAATCAGCCCCACCGATCCGACCGAGCGTCGAAGTGTGCCCGAGGGCCTGTGGATCAAGTGCCCGAGTTGCGAAGCCGTGCTCTACAAAACCGACCTGGAAAAAAACCAGAACGTCTGCCCGCAGTGCAGTCACCACCACCGCATAGGCGCGCGCGCCCGGCTGGACGCCTTTCTGGACCCGGAAGGCCGTTATGAACTGGGCCAGGAAGTGCTGCCCGTCGACGCCCTCAAGTTCAAGGACAGCCGCAAATACCCCGAACGCCTGAAAGAAGCCCTGGAAAACACCCAGGAAACCGACGCCCTGGTGGTGATGGGCGGCGCCGTTCACAGCATCGGCGTGGTGGTCGCCTGCTTTGAGTTTGATTTCATGGGCGGCAGCATGGGCAGCGTGGTGGGCGAGCGCTTTGTGCGCGGCGTGCACGCCGCTATCGAGCAAAAAGTGCCTTTCATCTGCTTTACCGCCACCGGCGGCGCACGCATGCAGGAAGGCCTGCTAAGCCTGATGCAAATGGCCAAAACCAATGCATCGCTGACCCGCCTGGCCAAAAAAGGCCTGCCCTACATCAGCGTGTTGACCGACCCGACCATGGGCGGTGTGAGCGCCGGCTTTGCCTTCGTGGGCGACATCGTGATCGCCGAGCCCAAGGCCCTGATCGGCTTTGCCGGCCCGCGCGTCATTGAGTCCACCGTGCGCGTCACGCTGCCTGAAGGCTTTCAGCGCGCCGAGTTTTTGCAAACCAAGGGCGCAGTCGATTTGATCTGCGACCGCAGGGAACTGCGCAAGACCGTGGCCAACTCCCTGGCCATGCTGCTGCGCCAGCCAGCCGATGCCGTCAGCTGAGAGGCCGGCAATTCCCGGAAGCAAGGCATAAGTCCCAAGGCATAAAAGGCGTATCAGCCGCACGAAAAATTCACCGCGCGGGTCACATGGGATGATGTGGTTCACGGCACTCCAAAGCACGATGAGACCATGCCAGAAGCCCTGACACTGACCTCCCTTCCCCTGTTCCCGCTGGGCGCGGTGCTGTACCCCGGCGGCGTGTTGCCGCTGCGCATCTTTGAGGTCCGTTACCTCGACATGATCGGTAAATGCCACAAGGCGGGTGCGCCTTTCGGCGTTGTTTCACTCACCGAAGGCTCCGAGGTACGCCGGCCCGCCGATGCAGGCACCCCCACGGGCGACGGCTTTGCGAACGAGGCCTTCAGCACCATCGGCACCCTGGCCACCATTACCGAGTTCTCCAGCCCGCAACCGGGCCTGATGGCCATACGCTGCACCGGTGCGCAGCGCTTTGAAATCACCCGCCGCGAAAAACTCAGGCATGGCCTGTGGATTGCCGATGTCACCCGGCTGGAAGACGACCAACCGGTGGAAATTCCGGTTGACCTGCAGGCCACGGCCAATGCCCTGGGCAAGCTGATTACAAGCCTGCAGGAACGCGAGGTGCCGCAAGCACAAATGCCGCTACTGGCGCCCTACAGGCTGAACGACTGCGGATGGGTCGCCAACCGCTGGTGCGAACTGTTGCCGATGCCGCTGGAATTAAAGCAGCGCCTGATGCAACTGGACAACCCCTTGATGCGGCTGGAACTGGTCAGCGACATTCTGGAGCGCACAGGAATTTCGCTGTAAACAAGGAACCAGCGAAATCAGATCCGGGATTTGTACTCCGGAACATGACTGGTTAACCAAGCCTTCACGGTTTCGCCGGACGGTGCGGCACCAACAGCGGATATCCAGGCTGTTACATCGTCGATGGCAACGGCCTGATCGCCCGACGATTTGGCCACAYGGAGTTTGGGATGGGGAGTGGGCTCCGTGGTTTCGTCATCAGCCATCAATTCTTCAAATAGTTTTTCGCCGGGACGCAAACCGGTAAAAGTGATCGAAATGTCGTGTTCGGATTTACCCGAAAGACGAATCATCATCCGGGCCAGATCCACAATTTTTACAGGCTCACCCATATCGAGCACGTAAATCTGGCCACTGCGTCCCATAAGCCCGGCCTGCAGTACTAATTTGGCGGCCTCCGGAATCGTCATGAAATAGCGCACGATGTCGGGGTGCGTCACAGTGATCGGGCCACCACGCGCAATTTGCTCAGTGAACAGCGGAACCACAGAGCCGCTTGAGCCCAGAACATTTCCGAACCGAACCGACACAAACTGGGTGTCGGTGTACTCGCGTGCAATGCTCTGCACCACGAGTTCCGTCATGCGTTTGGTGGCTCCCATGATATTGGTGGGATTCACTGCCTTGTCAGTGGAGATCAAGACGAACTTCTGGGCACCGCATGCACCGGCCACTTTAGCGGCGTGAATGGTTCCGAGAATATTGGTTCGGACCGCTTCGATTTCGTTATTCAACTCCATCAATGGGACATGCTTGTACGCTGCCGCATGAAAAAACACCGAGGGCTTGTACTGCATTGCGATGGCCTGCAAGCGGGCATGCTCCCTGACATTGGCCGTGTAATAGAGACCTTGCATCTGCGGATGCGCTT
>NZ_JBFUGX010000510.1:0-3014 GCF_056402675.1 Polaromonas sp. P3_C2
CACAAGTCCAGCAACCATCAGCTAAGAGCACGTAGCTGGGGCAAGACCCGGCCTAAAGAAACCGTTCCAACAACCGCCGCGACCCCCGGTCCAGAGCCGTCATATCCTTCACGCTGTACTGCACCCCCTGGCTGCCGGCAATCAGCAGCCCCGTGCGCCCCAGGCGGCGAATATCTTCTTCGCCCTTGAGCACAAAAGACGTCTCACCCCGGTCGGTCTCCACCGTCCACACGCTGGGGGTGGCAAAGGTCGAAACGCTTTTGAGCCGCGTGATTTCAGGCGCAAAGTCGCGCAGGGCCAGTTCTTCCTCCAGCAAGGTACGCGCTTGCACCGGCAATGCCTGCAGGTCTTCCACCCAGGCCACCTCGTGCCCTTCGGTGTTAATCAGTGAAATCCCTTCATCGGGCGCAGCCAGGGGAAAGGCCCGCACCGGCACCACGCCCACATGCTGCAGGCCACCGGCATCGACGAACACCAGCCGGCCCGACGCCGTGCGTTCCAAGGGAAAGGACAAAGAGGACAAAGAGGAAGAGGAGTTGGTCATGTGCAGTCCTTGGCTTATCGGTTGCCAGTGTGCTGCGCGGTGTGGGCCAGCTGCGAAGTGGCCACTGCGATAAGGCTTTGCGCTGCTTCCTCGCCGCCCTCTTCGCTGTCGACCTGCCGCGCCTGGGCTTCGTACAGCCGCCAGTAGGCGCCTTGCTGCGCCATCAGTTCGTCGTGCGGGCCCACTTCCACCACCTGGCCGCGGTCCATCACCACCAGGCGGTCGGCCTTGCGCAGCGTTGAAAGGCGGTGGGCAATGGCAATCGTGGTGCGGCCCTGCACCAGGTTGTCGAGCGCACGCTGGATTTCTTTTTCCGTTTCGGTGTCCACCGACGAGGTCGCTTCGTCGAGGATCAGGATGCGCGGGTTGATCAGCAAGGCCCGCGCAATCGAGATGCGCTGGCGCTCACCACCCGACAGCCCCTGTCCGCGCTCACCCACCAGCGAGTCATAGCCCTGCGCCAGCCGCAAAATGAATTCATGCGCATGGGCGGCACGCGCGGCCGCGACGATTTCAGCGCGCGTGGCGCCCGGCTTGCCGTAGGCGATGTTTTCGGCAATCGTGCCGAAGAAAAGAAACGGTTCCTGCAGCACCAGGCCGATGTTGCGGCGGTAGTCAGCCACACCGAAGCGGCGGATGTCGGTGCCGTCCACGCTGATGGAGCCGTCGCTCACGTCGTAAAACCGGCAGATCAGGTTGACCAGCGTGCTTTTGCCTGAACCGCTGTGGCCCACCAGTCCGATCATTTCGCCGGGGCGGATCTGCAGATCGAGCCCGCGAATGACCGAGCGGTTGCCGTAACGGAACCCGAGGTTCTTCATGTCGATGCGGCCTTCGAGCGCACCAATCTTCACCGGGTTGGCCGTTTCGGGCACGTTGGAGACGTGATCGAGGATGTCGAAGATGCGCTTGGCGCCGGCGGCGGCCTTTTGCGTGACGGAAACGATGCGGCTCATCGAATCAAGCCGGCCGTAAAAGCGGCCGATGTAGGCAATGAAGGCCGTCAGTACGCCGACGGTGATCTGCTGGCGCGACACCAGCCAGATGCCGAAAGCCCAGACCACCAGCAGGCCGACTTCTGTGAGCAATGAGACGGTGGGCGTGAACAGCGACCAGGTCTTGTTGAGCTTGTCATTGACTGCCAGGTTGTGCTGGTTGACCTCACGAAAACGCTGGGCTTCGCGCTTTTCCTGGGCAAAGGCCTTGACCACGCGAATGCCAGGAATCGTATCGGCCAGCACATTGGTCACGTCCGACCAGACGCGGTCGATTTTTTCAAATCCGGTGCGCAGCTTGTCGCGCACCACATGGATCATCCAGCCGATAAACGGCAGCGGCAGCAACGTCACCACGGCCAGCCAGGGGTTGATGGAAATCAGGATCACCGCGGTCATCACGATCATCAGCACATCGGTTGCGAAATCCAGCGCATGCAGCGACAAAAACACGCAGATGCGGTCAGTTTCCGAGCCGATGCGGGACATCAGGTCACCGGTGCGCTTGCCGCCAAAGTAGTCCAGCGAGAGCTCCAGCAGGTGGTCGAAGGTGGCTGTGCGCAGGTCGGCGCCGATGCGCTCGGACACCAGTGCCAGCAAATAGGTGCGCGCCCAGTTCAGCGCCCAGCCCAGCACGGCCGCGCCCAGCAGGCCACCCAGCAGCAACCCTACCTTCCAGGGCTCGATCC
Source organism: Polaromonas sp. P3_C2 (assembly GCF_056402675.1). Lineage (NCBI taxonomy): Bacteria > Pseudomonadati > Pseudomonadota > Betaproteobacteria > Burkholderiales > Comamonadaceae > Polaromonas > Polaromonas sp. P3_C2. Next base: position 2,229 of record NZ_JBFUGX010000510.1, read on the forward strand.
GCTGGCCGTTCTGGAACGGGATCAGGATGTCGTCCATCAACGGAATCGTGAGGTAGGGCGGCACCAGTGTGGCGGCGGTGGAAGCCAAAGTCAGCAAAAATCCGGCCAGCAGCTGGTAGCGGTACGGATCGGCAAACCGCCACAGGCGCAGCAGCACCCAGGTGGAAGGCGGCGTGTGCAGCTCGCGCGCGCAGGCCGGGCATTCCTCGCTGTCGGGCGGCAGCGGCAGGTCGCACTCGGGGCACAGGGCCGTGTCCTCAGCCAGCGCCGCGGCATCGCCTGCCGCCGGGGCCTGCTGCTGGGCAAACAGGCGCACCAGGCGCAGGGCCTGCACATTGGCACCCAGGGTAAACCGCCAGCTGGCCAGCCGCCGGCCCGCTTCATGCAGCTCCAGCGTGCCCACGCCGGCATGGTCGAAATGGCGCAGTGAAAGCCCGTGCAATACGGTGCCGTCGGCGTCCGCCGTGGGCCAGCTGGCCCATACGCCTTCAGGGCTGCAGGCCAGCAGCCGGCGGTCCGTCAGGGCCAGCAGGCCCCGGGCGAAATGAAGTTGGTTATCCAGGTCAACCACCAGCGTGCACAAAACGTTCTCTTGGGTTGCAAGTTGTGAGCGAAGCCCTGCCAGAACAGGGTCGGTAGGGCTGGAGTCGTCTGCCGGGTGGTTGTGTTGCATTGTGTTGTGGAAAATCTTGGCGTCCCGCATCTGGCGCGGCAGGGTATTCGCAGGTTCTTCGTAGTTGCGCGAATAGGCCCGAAACAGGGATTTTCGCCGAATGCGGCCTGAAG
>NZ_JBFUGX010000511.1:0-3011 GCF_056402675.1 Polaromonas sp. P3_C2
CATGAAGGCCTGGGCTCGGTCAGCCTCTGGACGCAGCGCGGCCTGGACTGGCCCCAGGCGGTGTGCACGGCAACCGGACGGGCGGGTATTGTGTATTCGCGACGCGGCTACGGGCAGTCAGAGCCCGTACCAAACGTACGCGGCGAACCGGCAGAGCAGAACGGCCAATGCACCGGCCGCCTGCTGCCCGACTACATGCACCGCGAGGCCTGGGAGGTGTTGCCCGCGCTGCTGGGTATGCTGCGGGTTGAAAACCCCGTGTTGCTCGGCCATTCCGACGGCGCAAGCATCGCCCTGCTCCACGCCAGCCGCCATCCGGTTTCGGCCTGCATCGCGATGGCGCCACACGTGCTGGTCGAAGACATCGCGGTGCAGGCGATCGCCCAAGCGACTGCTGCATTCGAGTCTGGCGGCCTGCGCGAGCGCCTGGCTCGTTACCACGCTGATGTGGACGTCGCTTTCTGGCAATGGAACGATGTCTGGCTGTCGCCGGCCTTTCGCAGCTTTGACATCCGGCCGGACTGCGCGCGCATTGCGGCCCCGCTGCTGCTCATCCAGGGGCTTGAGGATGAGTACGGCAGCATGCGGCAGCTGGACGAGATTGCACTGGCAGCACCCCATGCCCGGCAACTGAGACTGGCCGCCTGCGGGCACTCACCCCAGCGCGATCAGCCTGAAAAAACGGTTGAAGCGATCGCTGACTTTCTCAAAGACATCGATTGAGCCGTTTGGTAGTCGCTACGTTTTTCATAGCTGCTTGCGCTCGTCCCTATTGGTTTACAGGYCGATTTCATTTAAAAACAAGGCCTGAACCGTCATTTCAACGCGACGCAGGTGCTGCTCAAGCCTCTTTGACTTCGATGTGGTACGTCGCCCAGGGACACCAGGCAAAGCGCGCCGGCAGCGGCTTGGCAGCCATGTCGGGAAAGCGGTCCGCGTCATACACCGCCCAAAGCGGTCCCAGCCYGCCCAGCGCCATGGGTTGGCCGTCCAGATGGGTGGCAACGATGAAGCGGTATTTGCCAGCCTCGGTGGCGGTGACCTGGGCTGCGTAGCCGTCCACGGCGCGCAGGAAAAGCGTCGTCTTGTCGGTCAACTTCACGCCGGCAGCTTTCATGACATCGGCCAGCAAGGGGCCTTTCAGGGTGTGCGGCTTGCTGTCGTATTCCAGCGTCGGCTTGATGGTGACGGCCGGCAGCGCCGTGAGTGCGGCAAAGTCAAAGACATGGGCCTTGTCGAACTGGATTTTCTGCTTGCCCATCATCTGGTCGAGCACCGGGTCGAAGGCGCCGCGGTTGCCCCCACCGATCAGCCCGCTGACGGTCAACAGGATCGGGCCTCGCGACGCCTTGGGCGCGTGTTGCGCCAAGGCCAGCGACGGTGCGGCCACGGCACCGATTGCGGCGGCATTCAGGAATTGACGACGTGGGTTCATGTTTCCTCCGGGTTTGCTTTTTGCGAAGCTGGCAGCGTAACCGCTTGCCGCCGCGTCTGGATCAGGTTTTTTACCGGTTTCAGGGGGTTTTGACCGAAGGCGCTGAAATGCTGGCCATGTCCTGCGCCGTGAGCCAACGCCATTCGCCGGGTTTCAGGTCAGGCGGCAAATCCAGCGAACCAATGCGTGAACGGTGCAGGCCACCCACGTCCTCGACCCGGTTGCCCACCGCGGCAATCATGCGCTTGACCTGGTGGTATTTGCCTTCGGTAAGCGTCAGGCTGAGCTGGTTCTCGCCGGTCTTTTCGCAGCTTGCCGCACGAACGGGCTTGGGGTCGTCGTCCAGCACCACGCCGGCCAGCAGCCTGGCGACCTGCTTGTCGTCGACCGGGTGCTTGGCCCTCACCTCATAAACCTTGGGCACATGGTGCTTGGGCGAGCTCATGCGGTGGATGAACTTGCCGTCGTCCGACAGCAGCAAGAGGCCGGTCGTGTCCTGGTCCAGCCGGCCCACCGCCTGCACGCCGGCCGCTGCGCCACCGCCGCGCTGACGGATCGGCGCCGGTAGCAGGGTGTAGATGCTGGGGTAGGTGCTGGGCTTTTGCGAGCATTCGTAGCCCGCCGGTTTGTGCAGCATCAGGTAGGCTTTCTCGTGGTACTCCCAGGCCACGCCCTGCACCGTAAAGTGCAGCCCCTCTGCTATAAATTCCATAGCTGGTTCCGCACAAGGGACGCCCGCTACAGCCACAAAACCCTGTTGAACCAGCCCCGCGCACACGCGCCGCGTGCCAAAGCCCTGAGAGAAGAGAATTTCTTGAAGTTGCATGCTTGCCATGGGACCTATTGTCGCCGGGAGGCAGCGACGGGCAGGCAGCCGGGGAAACCGCAGGCCGAATGGCCAGAATTGCCACTTTGGCCGTTTCGAGCCACACCGGCCAGCTGTGCGCGCGTTTTCAGCCATGGCCTCCCCAAGTCAAGCCAGATCGCCCTGCCTGTTGACTGCGGTCAAGCGATTCCAGGGGCCGGCGTCCTATGATCTTTTTCGGAAAACGGTCAAAAAACAGACAACGGCAGAGAGACGGCGAAAGAGACTCATGGAATTTGAAATACCGGAATCCCTGGCCAACACCTTGCTGGGGATGATCAACGCGGAGTCGCCGCTGGCCCGGCGCCTGAGCGAGCACGGCATGTCGCGCGGCAAACGCGTGGTACCCAGCCGCCTTTTTGACCTCACCACGCTGAATACGCTGTACGGCCTGTGCCGGGCGGCCAACGAGCGCGAGTTGATGTTTCAAATGCTGGCGCTGGACAACATCCACGCCGCGCCGGCTGCGCGCAAGATCCCGAGCCTGGAGCAGCTGATTCCGGGCCTGATCGCCTGGCTATCGCGCGACATGATCGATGGCTGGCTTTACAAACGCGGCAAAGACGGCGTGCTGCTGCCCTGGTTGGTGCATTCGATGCGCTATGTGCAGCCCACCGACGGCTCGGCCTACGTGGTCATCGGCCTTCTGGCCAACACCGTGCAGGCCGCTGGGCGCGAGCCCATCACCGACCCGCGCATGCGGCGCACCAG
>NZ_JBFUGX010000512.1:0-3008 GCF_056402675.1 Polaromonas sp. P3_C2
AATCCGCATCGTCCGGCGGCAAGACCCACCAGCCGCCTGAACTGCCGGGGCAATGCCAAAGTTCTACTTCACAGCGTGGCAGGCACTGTTTTTGCTGTATCGTTTTGAGGTTCGCTTCGATTTCACGGCCACCGCGTTCTTATGCTGATTGCTGGCCTGCCGGTCTCCCCTTTTTGCAACCCCTTCAAGAAAATCCCGCCATGAAAAATCGTGCACCTGCCGCATCTGCCCTTCCCAGCCTTGTCGCCAGGATGACCGGGGCGGTGATCGCCCTGGCGGCCCTGAACGCCCATGCGCAAAACACGCCGATCAAGTTCCAGCTCGACTGGCGCTTCGAAGGCCCGTCCGCCCTCTTCCTCACGCCGGTGGCCAAGGGTTACTTCAAGGCCAACAAGCTCGACGTGACGGTGGACGCCGGCAATGGCTCGGGCGGGGCGGTGACCCGTGTCGCCTCGGGCACCTACGACATGGGTTTTGCCGACATGGCCTCCGTGATGGAGTTTCACGCCAACAACCCGGACGCACCCAACAAGCCGGTAGGCGTGATGATGGTCTACAACAACACGCCGGCCTCGGTCATGGCACTCAAAAAATCAGGCATCAAGACGCCCGCCGACCTGAACGGCAAAAAAATGGGCGCGCCGGTGTTTGACGCCGGCCGCCGCGCCTTCCCGATTTTTGCCAAGGCCAACAACATCACCGGCTTCCAGTGGACAGCCATGGACCCGCCGCTGCGCGAAACCATGCTGGCCCGCGGCGACGTGGACGCCATCACCGGCTTTACCTTCACCTCGTTGCTCAACCTGGAAGCGCGCGGCGTGAAGGCAGAAGACGTGGTGGTGCTGCCCTATGCCGACTTCGGCGTAAAGCACTACGGCAACGTGGTGATCGTCTCACCCAAGCTCATCAAGGAAAACCCGGCCGCCATCAAGGCGTTTTTGCAGGCCTTTACCAAGGGCGTGAAAGACGTGGTGGCCGACCCGGCCGCCGCCATCGAATTCGTGAAAGCGCGCGACGGCATCATCAATGTGCCGCTGGAAGTGCGCCGCCTGCGCCTGGCCATCGACACCGTCGTCAACAGCCCCGACGCACGCGCCGAGGGCTTCGGCCAGGTCAAGGCGCCGCGCCTCTCGCTGATGGCCTCCCAGGTGTCGGACGCTTTCGGCACCAAGACCCGTGTCAACCCCGACGCGGTGTGGAACGGCTCCTTCCTGCCCACGGCAGCCGAGCTGAATGTGCTGCCGAAGAAATAAGTCCTGGCTTCAGGCCCCGTGCCTGGCACCATGCCCGCCCGGATTGCTACACTTTTCATAGCTGCTTGCGCACGTCCCTATTGGGCCAACAGCCGTTTTCATACCTAAAACATGCCCCTCGCCACCGCTGACAGCCCTTTTGTTGACTTCCGCGACGTCTGGCTTGCCTACAACGACGAATTGCTTGCGCGCAAGCAATTCTCCGTTGAGGCCATAGACCTGCAGGTGCGGCAGGGCGAGTTCATCGCCATCGTCGGGCCGTCGGGTTGCGGCAAGTCCACTTTCATGAAGCTGGCCACCGGCCTGAAGATGCCGTCGGCCGGGAGCATCCTGATTGACGGACGGCCCGTGACCGGTCCGCTGAAAATTTCCGGTATGGCCTTCCAGGCGCCATCGCTGCTGCCCTGGCGCACCACCGTCGGCAATGTGCTGCTGCCGCTCGAAATCGTCGAGCCTTACCGCAGCCAGTTCAAGGCCAGGCGCAAGGAGTTCGAAGAGCGGGCGCGCAAGCTGCTGCAGAAGGTTGGCCTGGCGGGTTATGAGGACAAATTTCCGTGGCAGCTGTCAGGCGGCATGCAACAGCGTGCCAGCATTTGCCGCGCGCTGATTCATGAGCCAAAAATGCTGCTGCTCGACGAGCCCTTCGGCGCGCTCGACGCCTTCACGCGCGAAGAGCTCTGGTGCATCCTGCGCGACCTCTGGACCGAGCAGCGCTTCAACGTGATCCTGGTCACGCATGATTTGCGCGAGTCGGTCTTTTTGGCCGACACCGTCTATGTGATGAGCAAAAGCCCCGGCCGCTTTGTCGTGCGGCGCGAGATTGAACTGCCGCGTCCGCGCGACCTGGAAGTGACCTACACCCGCGAGTTCAGCGACATCGTGCATGAGCTGCGCGGCCACATCGGCGCGGTGCGCGGCGGAGCCGCCGTATGAACATGAACAACAAACAGCTCGAACGCTGGGCGCCATGGGCGTTACTGGCAGCCGTGGTGGCACTGTGGCAGGCGGTGTGCGCCGGGTTTTCAATAGCGGAGTTCATCTTTCCCGCGCCGCTGGCCATTGCCCAGGCCATGGCTGAATTTGCCGGCCCGATCGCCGAGGCCGCCTGGAAAACCTTCTGGGTCACGATGGTGGGTTTCGGTCTGTCCATCGTGGTCGGCGTATTGCTGGGCTTTCTGGTGGGCTCGTCACGGCTGGCCTATGCCGCGGTCTATCCGCTGTTGGTGGCATTCAACGCAGTGCCCAAGGCCGCGATTGTTCCCATCCTCATCGTCTGGTTCGGCATCGGCGTGGGCCCCGGCATCCTCACGGCTTTTCTGATTTCGTTTTTCCCCATCACCGTGAACATGGCCACGGGCCTGGCCACGCTGGAACCCGAGCTCGAAGACGTGCTGCGCGTGCTGGGCGCCAAACGCTGGGACGTGCTGGTCAAGGTCGGCCTGCCGCGTTCCATGCCCTACTTCTTCGCCTCGCTCAAGGTCGCGATCACGCTGGCTTTTGTCGGCACCGTGCTGGCTGAAATGACGGCGGGTGATTCAGGCATTGGCTACCTCATGCAAAGTGCCGGGTCGCAACAACGGCTGGCGTTGGCTTTTGCCGGGCTGGTGGTGATTGGGGCGATGGCTATGGCGATGTATGAATTGTTTAGCTATGTTGAGAAGCACACTACCGGGTGGGCGCATCGGGGGTCGCAGGGGGACTGAGGTATTCAGCCGGGTCTTGCTCCGGCGTGGCGCTTTTTGCTGAGGCTTGCTG
>NZ_JBFUGX010000513.1:0-3004 GCF_056402675.1 Polaromonas sp. P3_C2
GCATCGACCGTGCCGTTTTGCAGCGCCAGGTAAACCTCGGCAAAGGCGATCGGCGTCGGGTTGGCGCCGCAGGCGCGAGGCAGGGCCATGTAGGCCGGCACGTCGGGCACCCGCATTTTCAGGCCCTTCATCTCTTCACAGGTCTTGAAGGGCTTGTTGCTGGTGGAGTGGCGCGCGCCGTAGTAGGTGACGGCGACGGTTTGCACGCCGGTCTTCTGTTTGTAGCCTTCGGTCAGTTCCTTGAAGACATCGCTCTTCGCGTATTTCAGCAGGTGCTCCGGGTCGCGGAAGGTGTAGGGGTAGTAGGCCACGCCGATCCGCGGAAAGCTTCGGGCCGCAAACGATGCGCCCGAGATGATGATGTCGACGGTGCCCAGCTGCAGGCCCTGGTTGATGTCGCTTTCCTTGCCCAGCGTGGAAGCCGGGAACACCTGAATCTCGTAGCGGCCGCTGGTGCGTTTCTTGATTTCGTCGGCTGCCCAGACCGACCACTTGTGGTAGGCCTCGGAGGTTTCGTAGACGTGCGCCCATTTCAGCTTGGTCTGCGCCGATGCGATGCCGGAAAAGCCCACAGTGCCTGCCAGTAGGGCGCAAGCAGCTATGGTTTTGATAGCGAATCTTTTTGTATTGAATGCGTTCATGTTGTCTCCTCGAAGGGTGGTTGCTGGCAGAAAGGAAATCGACGATGCGCGCCAGCGCGCACCGTCGTGAAGCCTGGGGTCTAAGAGCCCGTTCAATGTCTAAACGAGGCCGCGTTGGGCAAATGCCTTCTCGGGCGGTCTGCGTCGTTGCGGCGCTAGCCCATAGCCGGGCTATGGGCGTCGCACCGCGCCTTGCATCCCATCCCGAGAAGGTGCTTGCGCGGCCTCGTTTAGACATTGAACAGGCTCATTGCTCAGTTCTTCAGGTTGAGCTTGGTCACGAGTTGTTTGAAGTTGTCGTTGTCGCGCACCATTTGCGCCTTGAAGGCGGGGCCGTCGGCATAGGCGTAGCCCAGGTTCAGCTTGTCCATCACTTCGCGCATGATGGGCTCTTCGGCCGCCTTCTTGCTGAAAGTCCGGATGGTTTCCACGACTTCAGGCGGTGTGCCTTTGGCCACGCCCAGGCCGCGCCAGGTGCCGATGGACAGGTCGATGTTGCGTTCCTTGAGGGTGGGCACGTTCTCAAAACCCTTGACGCGCTGGTCGGCCATCACACCCAAAATCTTCAGCTTGCCGGCCGCCACATGCACGGCAACCTCAGCCGGGCTCACACCTACCGCGTCCACATGACCACCCAGCAGGGCCAGCACGGCGGGGCCGGCGCCCTGGTAGGGGATGTGGTTGAACCTGGCGCCGGTTTTTTCTTCCAGCGAGGCGGCCGCCAGGTGCCAGATCGAGCCATTGCCGGCGTTGCCGACCTTCACGTCGCTGCCGGTCTTTTTGGCGGCGGCGAGGAACTCTTCAATCGTGTTGTAGGGCGAGTCCGCTTTCACGGTGATGGCAGCCGGGTCGGCATTCAGGCGGGCAATCGGGATGAAGTCGTCCTGCGTGATCTTGGTGATGCCCATGTGCGGCAGGATGGTTACCTCCACAAACAGCATGGCAATCTTGTAGCCGTCGGGCTTGGCGTTGACCACGTCGGCCAGGCCAATAGCGCCGCTGGCGCCGGGTTTGTTGTAGACCACCAGCGATTGCGTGGTGTATTTTTTGGCGGCTTCGGCATAGGCGCGCGCCAGCGAGTCCGTGCCGCCGCCAGGCTGGAAGGCCACCATCACTTCAATGGGCTTGTTCGGGTAGGCCTGCGCCCAGCTGTTGCCGCAGAGGCTGGTGAGCGCCAGGAGGGCTGTCGCCAGCAATTTGCGCGGTGTCAGAAACTTCATGCTTGTCTCGCTTTCGTTTTTAGTTGGAAGGGAAATCCGGGGTGAGGTGGGTGCTGAAAGAAATCGTGACGAGTCATTTCTTCTGCACCTCCTGGTTTTTGGTCCGGCTCCAGCTCACGCTGAAACGCTTGTGCGACTGGTCCATGTGTGCATGCATGGCTGCACGCGCGGCATCCGGTTCATGGTTGCGCACCGCATCAAAAATGGCCTGATGCTCGGCAATCGCCGAGCGCCACGATTCAACGGTTTCAAAATGCCCGCCCAGCCGCTCGAACAACGGGCCGCGGCGCGAGTCCCAGAAGCGCTGGATGGTTTCAATCAGCACCACGTTGCCGCAAGACTCGACGACGGCGGTATGAAAAGCGCGGTCGCCTTCCAGCGGCAGCACGCCGCGGTCAGCGTCAAACTGCATGCTGGCGATGGCCTTGTCCATCGCGTCTATGTGTTTGCGCTTGGCCTGGGTCGCGGCCATGGCGGCGACTTCGCCTTCCACCACGCGGCGGGCGCGTATCAATTCAAGAGGACCCCATTCGTCCGGCGAGATCTGCGCGGCCCGGCCACTTCCATTGCCGTCGTGGCTGGCGGGCTTGCTTCGGTCCAGAACATAGACACCCGAGCCGGTGCGTACTTCGACCCAGCCTTCGACCTCCATCGCGATCAGCGCTTCGCGCACCGAAGGCCGGCTCACGCCCAACTGCCGTGCCAGGTCGCGCTCGGCGGGGAGACGTGCGCCCACGGCSMATTCGCCSKCCGMGATCAGCGTGCGCARCTGSTCGGCGATCTGGCGGTARAGGCGTTGCGGTTCGACAGTTTGCAGGGGCATGGGKGAAAAGGATGAAAAGGTGGGGGCTTTAAGGGTTAGCCAGAATTGGACAAGTGGTAAGACCAATTGATAATCCCATGAAACCCCCGGGACAACATCCGGCAAAACCCTGTAGGAGTGAAGATGAGACTTGAAGGAAAAAAAGCGCTGGTGACCGCAGCCGGCCAGGGAATCGGCCATGCCACTGCGCTGGCGCTGGCGGCCGAAGGCGCGCAGGTCTGGGCCACCGACCTGAAGCCCGAGCTGCTGGAAAGCTACAAAGGGGCGGCCAACATCACGGCGCTGCCCCTGGACGTGCTGGACAAGGCGGCGATCCAGAA
>NZ_JBFUGX010000514.1:0-3003 GCF_056402675.1 Polaromonas sp. P3_C2
TGCCGGCACCGTTCACGTCAAAGACTGGGCGGCGATGGACGATGAAGCCATCATTGAAGAATTGGTGGCCATCCGCGGCATCGGCCGCTGGACGGCCGAGATGTTTTTGATTTTTTACCTGATGCGCCCCAATGTCCTGCCGCTGGACGACGTGGGGCTRATCACCGGCATCAGCCAGAATTACTTTTCKGGTGAATCCGTCAGCCGCAGCGACGCGCGAGAGGTGGCCGCCGCCTGGTCGCCTTACTGCAGCGTGGCAACTTGGTATATTTGGCGCTCTCTGGACCCATTACCGGTTCTGGGTACCCCCACGGGTACCGAGCAAATTTAAGTTTCATGAAGCCCTGAGGAGCAGCACATGGCGAAGAAGACCTTCCTCGATTTCGAGCAACCGATTGCGGAGCTTGAAGGAAAAATTGAAGAACTGCGCTACGTACAGACCGAGTCGGCTGTCGATATCTCTGAAGAAATCGACCAGCTGGCCAAAAAGAGCCAGCAACTCACCAAAGACATCTACAGCGACCTGACGCCCTGGCAGATCACCAAGATCGCACGCCACGCAGAGCGCCCCTACACCCTGGACTACGTCAACGAAATCTTCACCGATTTTGTTGAGTTGCACGGCGACCGGCATTTTGCCGACGACCTGTCCATCGTCGGCGGCCTGGCTCGCTTCAACGGCACCGCCTGCATGGTGCTGGGCCACCAGAAGGGCCGCGACACCAAGGAGCGCGGCTTGCGCAACTTCGGCATGAGCAAGCCCGAGGGCTACCGCAAAGCCCTGCGCCTGATGAAAACCGCCGAGAAGTTCAAGCTGCCGGTGTTCACCTTTGTCGACACACCGGGCGCTTACCCCGGCATTGATGCCGAAGAGCGCGGCCAGTCCGAAGCCATCGGACGCAATATTTTCGAGATGGCGCAGCTCGAAGTGCCCATCATCACCACCATCATCGGCGAAGGCGGCTCCGGCGGCGCGCTGGCCATTTCGGTGGCTGACCAGGTGGTCATGCTGCAGTACTCGATTTACTCCGTCATCAGCCCGGAAGGTTGCGCCTCCATCTTGTGGAAAACCTCCGACAAGGCGCAGGAAGCTGCCGAGGCCCTGGGCATCACCGCGCACCGGCTCAAGGCCCTGGGCGTGATCGACAAGATCGTCAACGAGCCCGTGGGCGGCGCCCACCGCGACCACAAGCAGATGGCTGCGTTCCTTAAGCGAGCCCTCAATGACGCCTTCCGCCAGGTCAGTGACCTGAAGGTCAAGGAGCTGCTGGACCGCCGCTACGAGCGCCTGCAAAGCTACGGCCGCTTCACAGACACCAAGGCTGACGCCGGCAAGTAAGGCGCCCCGGCACAAGCTGGAGCGACAAGACCATGGTGCGCCCCCGTATCGGTCCTTACAGTGCCGAGGAAGAGGAAGCCCTGGCGAAGTTGCGCCGGCGATTTTGGCTAACCTCTGCCGCGCTCTATGCGACTTTTCTGTCGGTCATGTTCGGTTTCRTTCCGCGCGAGCTTGCCACCGAGCCGCAGGCGGTTTCCTTTATGGACTCGATGGCCCATGTCGTGCCCATGCTGGACCAGTTGCCTAAGATTCCTGGTTACGACCCTTTTCTGCGCTTCTACTACGCGATGCTCTGGCTGATTTCGCCTGTTGCCGGCCTTGTGGGCTTGTGGGCCGGGCTGGACTATCTAGTCAAGCATGACCGCTACGCGCGAATCAAGAGTCCGAACCGCATGTTGGTCTGGGGCCTGCTGTTCTGGTGTTTCCTGCTGGTTTTTGCTGCCATCTGGCCTGTTGCGGATGGTGGGGCGCCCTCCTGGCGGGACCATGGTTTGGTCTCGAGTATTTTTGGCATAGCGCTACGCGGCGTCTACCTCCTGTGGTGCTGGTTCGCCATCGGTGGCACGCTCGGGGTGCTATGGGTGCGGGCCAGGATTGACCGGGAAAGATTCGCCGAAGCCAAGCCATGAATGACGGCGCCGTGATCGCCGCTGCGATTTCCCAATTTCAACCTGCTTTGCCGCTGGCCGTAGCGCTCAGCGGCGGCGCCGATTCTGTCGCCTTGCTGGTGGCCTGCGCCGAGAAATGGCCGGGGCAGGTTCACGCCATTCATATTCATCACGGCTTGCAGGCGGCGGCCGATGACTTTGAGCAGCACTGCGTTGCCCTCTGCGCGCAGCTCAATGTGCCGCTAATCGTCCAGCGTGTGGACGCCCGCCACGCCTCCGGCGAGAGCCCGGAAGACGCGGCACGAAAGGCGCGTTATGCGGCGTTTAAGGCTGCAGCCCAGGAAGGATCTGCGCAAGCAGCTATTAAAAACATAGCAATTGCCCAGCATGCCGATGATCAGGTGGAGACCATGCTGCTGGCGCTGTCGCGCGGAGCGGGGCTGCCCGGGCTGGCCGCCATGCCGGCGCAATGGGAGCGTGACGGCATGACCTATTACCGTCCGCTGCTGACGGTGCCCGGGGCATTGCTGCGCGATTGGCTGGTGACGCGCGGCATCACCTGGGTGGAAGACCCGACCAACACCGACGAGCAGTTCACACGCAATCGCATCCGGGCCCGCCTGCTGCCCGCGTTGGCGCAAACCTTTCCGCAGTTTCGCGAAACCTTTGCACGCAGCGCGCGCCACGCGGCCCAGGCGCACGGGTTGTTGGTCGAGGTGGCACAGCAAGACCTGGTTGCCGTGGGAACCCCCCCGGTGATCAAATCCCTGCAATCCCTGTCACAGCCGCGGCAGGCCAATGTGCTGCGCTATTGGCTAACGCTGCAGCAAGCTACTCCCAGCGCAGCACAGCTCGACCAACTGCTCCTGCAAATCGCCGCCTGCACCACGCGCGGGCACCGGATCCACCTTAAGGTGGCGAGCGGGCATGTCACGCGCAATGGCCCGGTGCTGAACTATGCGGCTGCAGGGGATAAGGCGAGCTAACCGGGTAGTAGTCCCTAGGTATAATTGAAGGCTTTGCTGGCGCGAAATCGCCGTTAAAAGCCCTCAAATG
>NZ_JBFUGX010000515.1:0-3001 GCF_056402675.1 Polaromonas sp. P3_C2
GTCGAGCGAATCAATGTTCCACATCACTGAGCGCAGGTGCGCGGCCGACAACACGTCCAGCCCTTCGTCGTTGCGCGCGCCATACGGAAAGCGAAAGAGYGGCGAACGCCGCGCATCCACCGCTTTCAGCAATTCATCAGTGCCMAGCATTTCTGATTTGAGGCCCGCACCATTGAGCTTGGAAAGCTGTGCATGCGTCATGCTGTGGTTGGCCAGCGTATGGCCGGCCTCCAGCAGCTTGCGGCTGATGTCTGCGCGTGGCCCCAGTTTGGTTTTGCCGTCTGCGGCCACCGTGCCCAGGTTGCTGCCTACCTGAAAGAAAATGCCCGGCACGCTGTATTGCTTCAAGATGGCTGCAATCTCATTGGTGTAAACGCCGTGCGGGCCGTCGTCAAACGTCAGCACGATGGTCTTGGGTGGCAGGCTGTAGCCAAAGACCTCGCCCTCTTCTTCGTCCTTGCTTTTGCGCGTGGTGGGCTTGGGCAGCGCGTAAGGCATCACCACGCCAAAGTCTTTCAAAATCTGCTCGCGCGTGTAGCGCTTCTTCAGGCTGGCAACATAGTCTTCCCAGCGCTCACGCTTCAGCTCAATCGCACGCGGCTCAAAGCGGCCGAACACCAGGCGAATTTCTTTCTCGTAGTTGCGCTCAATCTCAACCAGCGCGTCCAGGTCTTCACCGATGCGCTTGTGCAGCTTGATGGCCGGCAGTGACGAATCAGCCGCCACGCTGGCCTGCAGGCTGCGCAGCAGCTCCCGAAAAGCCAGCCGGTCCGCGTCAAAGAGGTTTTTGTCGCTTTCCACATAGTCCAGGATGCCCGCAATCGCATCAAAGCGCTGCGCGCTGCCAGAAGCCACCAGCGCCGCCAGCTGCGCCTCAATCTCCGCCACCCGCGCACGGTTGTCATGAAACAGCCCCTGCCCCACCTGGTTGGCCATGGCCCGTTCACCCGCACCCAGTTTCTYCTCATCGGCAAACAGCACGATGATTTTTCGGTAGCTGGCCAGCAGGTCTTGCATGCCTGTCAGGATTTTGCTGGTGTCGAGTGGGGCTGCGGCCAGAGCGGCGGCAGGCGGTGGTGCGTCTTTCTTGCTGCGGTCAGAGTCGAGGGTAATGACGATGGCGGTGGCCACTACCAGTAACAGGGTTCCTCCGGCTGTGGCGAGGGCGATCTTGGTTTTGTTGTTCATGGGTTGTTTTTATTCGGCCCGGGGCTGGGCTTTTTCCGAATCTACCATTTGATGCGTTGCCGTCAGCCTGTTGCTGGTTTTAGCGGCTCGACGTCGCACGCGTGGCCACAGCGGTGCGCAAAGCGCACTCGCAGCGGCCGGGATTTATCGGCCGCTGACGCAGCGCGCGTTGAGTGAGGTCACCACCACCGGTAGGAAAGGTTGGACCGCGCCAGGTGCTGGCTATGCGCAGGTCGGAGACGACGTGGAGCGTGCAAAAGTCTGGTGAAAATCCTCGCCACGCCAGTCTCTCGCATCAGCTCAAACATTTCCGCACATCCCTACTTTTTTATAGTAACTTCAGATGATATTAATTAGACTGCGCGCAGCCAAGGGAGGCCAATGGCATCAATCCATTTTTCCAAGGATCCAAATCAAGCCGCCGGCCCTACTCCCACGAAATGGAAAGGTGTACTTACAGCCCTGCGTGAAAGAGGAAATCCAAGCATTGCGATTTTTCGCGTATATTTTTTCGCGGCCATTTTTTGCTTTGTTAGCGTAGAACTGTGGCGAGTGGCAATGCTTGTTGGGCAGTCGATTTACATCACCTACACCGCAAAGTTCGACCCACTAACGATCATATTGGTTGTCACCGTCGTAGGTTTTTTGGGTGGTCTGCATTTATGGGAGAGAGGAGCCTACTCTTCGGCAGGGCGATTGTTGCGGAGCAAACGCGCAGATATTGCGGTGATTGGAATCACGGGTGGCGTTGGTGGATATTTCTGGGTCATGTTCGCACCTAAAGAATATGAAGCGTTCCTCCGAGCTATTCCACCGGGTCTCGCGCTTTACTCAGTAGTACTCCTCACGTTTACTGGCTTTGTAGGTTCGATCCGAGCAAGAGTCATACTATTTCTTGCCAAGTTCAAGGGGCGTTCAGCATTAATCGACGATCGGGCGATTACTAAAGACATCGAAGATGGGCTCGGAATAGGGGAAATGGCAAAGAGATTTGCGCTCAATGTAATGAATGAGCGGTCTCCGGCAAGCTTAATCTTCGGGTTAGATTCCCCATGGGGAACTGGAAAGTCGTCATTCGTTAATGTCTGTAGACAGACCTGGGAAAAACATGGCAGCACGGTAGTCTATGACTTCGAACCGCTGCGCTTTGAGGATAAGGAAAAACTCGTTCGGAAGTTTATTGACGGATTCGTAAAAGCAATAAATCAGAAGGTTTTTCTTCCTGAAATTGACCCCATCCTGAATCGGTACGCGCGCTTGGTCGGGCAGGACGAGATCAATATTCTGGGACTGAAGGTTTCCCTAAAGCCTAGTGATGAGACTATCGAGGACACTCTGGCGGACTTGCGTCAGCTTTTAGCTTCAGCGAGAACTCGAATCATTGTCATCGTAGATGACCTAGATCGTCTGGACCTTGGATCGGTCAAGGAGGTGCTATTTGCCATTCGAACGACCTTCGATCTACCCTACGTAAATTTCGTTCTTTGCTACGACACACTGAATTTGGCTGGCCTTCGCAGTGACAAGGGCGACGCCGAAAAAATCCGCGAGTTTTTGGAAAAGTACGTGAACGTCAAGTTCAGCCTATTCATTGATTCGCAAGCGATGCTTAACTACGTTACTCGAGACTTTGATACGGCGCTGGCGAAAAACGTCGCGATGAGCCCTCAGAAGATCGATCAAGTTAAGAATGCAATTTCGGCACTCAAGAACATTTTTTCGAGCAACGATTATCCGGACTATCTCCCATTGGTCGGGGATATTCGCAAGATCAAACGTGTCATCAACACACTTCTGATTCTTGAGCTTGAGA
>NZ_JBFUGX010000516.1:0-2999 GCF_056402675.1 Polaromonas sp. P3_C2
CCAAGAGTCAGGCCGCGCGATGCAAGCACTTCCTTGATTTCGTTGAGCGATTTACGGCCCAAGTTCGGCGTCTTCAGTAGCTCATTCTCAGTGCGCTGGATCAGATCGCCGATGTAGTAAATGTTTTCCGCTTTGAGGCAGTTTGCCGAACGAACGGTAAGTTCGAGCTCATCGACAGGGCGCAGCAGGATCGGGTCGAACTGCTGCGAGCTGCGCTGAACGGGTGCGTCAAACGCGGCCAGTTCATTGCCTTCGAGCTGTGCGAACACGGCCAGCTGCTCGACCAGGATCTTGGCCGAGGCACGGACAGCATCTTCAGCCGTCACGGCGCCGTTGGTTTCGATTTCCAGCACGAGTTTGTCGAGGTCGGTGCGCTGCTCAACGCGGGCGCTTTCGACGATGTAGCTCACGCGCTTGACGGGCGAAAAAGACGCGTCGAGCACGATCCGGCCAATCGACTTTGGCGACTCATCGCCATAGCGGCGCTGGTTGCCGGGCACGTAGCCGCGGCCGTTTTCAACCTTGATCTGCATGTCGATCTTGCCGCCGTGCGACAAGTTCACGATCACGTGTTCTGGGTTGATGATTTCCACGTCGTGCGGAGTCTGGATGTCGGCGGCAGTGACTGGGCCTTCGCCGTCTTTGCGCAGGCTCAGCGTGACTTCGTCGCGGTTGTGAAGCTTGAACACCACACCCTTGAGGTTCAACAGGATGTTGACGACGTCTTCCTGCACACCGTCGATGGACGAGTACTCGTGCAGGACACCTGCGATGGTGACTTCGGTGGCGGCGTGGCCGACCATGGAAGACAACAGTACGCGGCGCAGCGCGTTGCCCAGCGTATGGCCGTAGCCACGCTCAAACGGTTCCAGAGTCACCTTGGCGCGGTTGGCGCCAAGCTGCTCAACATTAATGGTTTTTGGTTTCAACAAATTGGTCTGCATGCAGTCTTCCTCTCAATACCCTCGGTTCGTTACACCGATAAGGCCGGCGAAGCACACCCTGGCGATACGGTGCCCCGTATCGCAGGAACGAAAAATTAGCGTGAGTACAACTCGACGATCAACGATTCGTTGACGTCGGCGGCAAACTCGTCGCGATCGGGTACCTTCTTGAAGGTGCCTTCTCCCTTGTCGGCGTTCACATCGACCCAGGCGGGCAGGCCGACCTGTTTTGCAAGCTCAAGGGCTTCCGTGATGCGGGTCTGCTTCTTCGACTTGTCGCGTACGGCAATGATGTCGCCGGCCTTGACCATGTACGAAGGAATGTTGACAGATCCGCCATTGACCGTGATGGCCTTATGCGAAACCAGCTGGCGCGCTTCAGCACGGGTCGAACCGAAGCCCATGCGATACACAACGTTGTCCAGACGCGACTCAAGGATGAACAGCAGATTGGCGCCGGTATTGCCCTTGCGACGATCCGCTTCTTCAAAATACCGGCGGAACTGCTTTTCGAGCACGCCATACATGCGCTTGACTTTTTGCTTTTCGCGCAACTGCAAGCCGAAGTCGGAAGTACGGGTACCGGAGGTACGACCGTGTTGACCCGGCTTGGAGTCGAATTTGGCCTTGTCGCTGATGGCGCGGCGTGCGCTCTTCAGGAACAGGTCGGTGCCTTCACGGCGGGATAGTTTGGCCTTGGGGCCTAGGTAACGTGCCACTTGAATGTCCTTTTGTCATCTGCTGCAATGAATTGCAGGAGCCGGAGGTCGTAACCTGCGGCGGTGGGCTTGGTAAAAATGCCTGGTATCTGACGGGCTGAAACAACCCGCCGGATGCCTGGGCACGGGGAATTAAATGCGGCGGCGCTTTTGCGGGCGGCAGCCGTTGTGCGGAACCGGGGTCACGTCGGCAATCGAATTGATCCGGATGCCGAGTGCGCCCAAAGCGCGAACAGATGATTCACGACCTGGACCAGGACCCTTGATTTCGACGTCAAGATTCTTGATGCCTTGCTCAATGGCGGCACGACCTGCCACTTCGGAAGCGACCTGCGCTGCGAAAGGGGTGGATTTGCGCGAACCTTTGAAACCCTGACCACCGGAAGACGCCCAGGACAAGGCATTGCCCTGGCGATCCGTGATAGTGATGATCGTGTTATTGAAAGAAGCGTGGACGTGGGCGATACCATCGGCCACGTTCTTGCGAACTTTCTTGCGAACGCGTTGTGCGGCGTTATTGCTTGGTGATTTTGCCATGACGACCTCTCAATTATTTCTTCAAAGCTGCAGCGGCCTTGCGCGGGCCCTTGCGGGTACGGGCATTGGTCCGGGTGCGCTGGCCACGCATGGGCAGGCCGCGACGGTGGCGGAAACCACGGTAGCAACCGATGTCCATCAGGCGCTTGATGTTCATCGTGGTTTCACGACGCAGGTCACCCTCGATGGTGAACAGGGCGATCTGCTCACGGATTTTTTCCAGGTCGCCATCGGTCAGATCTTTGACCTTTTTGGCGTAAGCGATGTCACATGCTTCGCAAATTTTGCGAGCGCGCGTGCGACCGATGCCAAAGATAGCAGTCAAGCCGATTTCGGCATGTTGCTGCGGCGGAATATTGATACCAGCGATACGAGCCATGTTCGTCCTCTAAAACTCTTGAAATCAGCCTTGACGCTGTTTGTGACGCGGATCCGTGMAAATCACACGGACAACACCCTTGCGACGGATAACTTTGCAGTTACGGCAAATTTTCTTGACCGAAGCTGAAACTCTCATTTCTATTACTCCTAAACTTTCACTCTGTGCTTACTTGGCACGGAAAACAATTCGTGCGCGCGATAAATCGTAAGGCGTTAACTCAACCGTTACCTTGTCACCGGGAAGAATGCGGATGTAGTGCATACGCATTTTTCCCGAGATGTGCCCCAGTACAACATGTCCATTTTCCAGCTTCACCCTGAAAGTCGCATTGGGGAGGTTTTCTACAACCTCACCTTGCATCTGGATCACATCGTCTTTAGACATATCCCATCAAATACCCAGTTAACCGCCCAGTGC
>NZ_JBFUGX010000517.1:0-2992 GCF_056402675.1 Polaromonas sp. P3_C2
ATTATGTTTTTTACTTCAATTTTCATTGTTCTTCTTTTCTATCTTCAAAGCCAAGCCCGCCTGGCTCACGCGCCGCGCCTCTTCCACTCGCGCACGCTCCAACAGACGGCAAGGACGGCAGCGCACCGCGCAGCTTTCAATACGACCCTTGGCGATTTCATACCACCACTTCTGCTGCTTTGCCGTCCACACCTCGTGCGCACCGCAGTCCTTGCAGACAAAGGGCGTGTCGATGTAGAACGAGGGCAACAAACTCCAGGTGGTGTTATGCGCCAGTTGCGCGTGGTCCGCCGCCACAGCGCCCAAAGGCACTGACCTGGTTGAAATAAAGGGGTTGGGTGCCCGCGCCGCGCTCAGGCGTGCCAGGCGCTTGGCCTTGATCTCCTCCCGCCTTTGCTTTCCGCTCTTCATCACACGTCCTTTTGCGGGGCTCACCCCATTTCAATCTGTTTGACTCGCCACAAGGACGGAAATGGTGTTGCGAGCCGGGTTCCAGATTGTGAGACACCAAATTCCCCACCACTCCTTGCCGGAATCAAAGTAGGTACTCCACCCACTGCGCCCTGGATTCTGATCAGGGTCACCAACCCAATCCAAAACGCATAGGTTATTTGTCCGATCCGCCCCCAGAAGCTTCAGCCACTTCACGAAATTCTCTTGAGCGTCGGAATCTGTCCAACTGGTGCCGTAAGGTGGATCACGAAAGGCGTGAAACAACGGGGGGTGGATCTCAGGCAACCCCCGCGTTGTTACAAGCGCGTCAAACTCACCGGGCAGCAGGGTCTTGCTTTTTGCACTCTGGATGTCAGCCTTTATGTCAATTTCTTGAAAGGCCATCGCCAGTGCTGCTTTGTGCAAATCCTCCGAATACCGATAGGGCTCCACCTGAAAGACGTTGAACTGAAATGCGCAACGCGCTCGGATTAGCTCGGTCCGCAATTCAGCTATCGCGGGGCTCACCAATTCCACCAGATAGCTACTCGATGTTTGACTCATATTCCTTACCCCTTCACACACACCACCTGCTTCAACGTGTACACCACTTCCACCAGATCGCTCTGGGCCAGCATCACGGCGTCGATGTCCTTGTAGGCCATCGGAATCTCGTCGATCACCTCCGCGTCCTTACGGCATTCCACGCCTTGGGTAGCCTTGATCTGGTCTTCGACCGTAAACAGCTTTTTGGCCTGCGTACGGCTCATGGTGCGGCCGGCCCCGTGGCTGCAGCTCATAAAGCTGTCGGGGTTGCCCTTGCCGCGCACGATGAAACTTTTGGCGCCCATGCTGCCGGGAATGATCCCGAGCTCTCCCGCCTTCGCGCTCACGGCGCCCTTGCGGGTCACAAACACCTCTTGCCCAAAGTGCGTTTCCTTCTGCACATAGTTGTGGTGGCAGTTCACCGCCTCCACGTGCGTCTCAAACGGCTTGCTGATCACCTTGCGCAACGCGCCAATGGCGGCCTGCATCATCACCTCGCGGTTCAGGCGCGCAAATTTTTGCGCCCATCCCACACCGCGCACATAGTCGCCAAAGTACTGCGAACCTTCTTCAAGATAGGCCAGGTCTTTGTCCGGCAGGTTGCGCTGGTGCAGCTCGGCGTCTTTCTTCGCGAGCTCGATGAAGTGCGTGCCGATGGCGTTACCCACCCCGCGCGAACCACTGTGCAGCATGATCCAGACCCCGCCGCTTTCGTCGAGGCACACCTCGACAAAGTGGTTGCCGCCGCCCAGGGTTCCCATGTGGCGGTGGTTGTTGGTGTTCTTCAGGCGCGGGTAGTCCAGGCAGATAGCCTCGAACTCATCGACCAGCTGGCCCCAGGCCGCATCTGCCGCGCTGGGCGGGTTCGTCCAGGCGCCGACCTCGCGCACCGAACCATTCCTGCGGTAGGTCTTGGGCGCCGAGCCGTGCGGTACGGCTTTTTCGATCTCCGTGCGTAGCGGGCCCAGGTTGTCAGGCAGGTCTTCGGCGCGCAGCGTGGTCTTGCAGGCCATCATGCCGCAGCCGATATCCACACCGACGGCCGCCGGAATGATTGCCTTGAAGGTCGGGATCACGCTGCCGATGGTTGCGCCCAGGCCGTAGTGCACGTCGGGCATCACGGCCACGTGCTTGAACACGATGGGCAGGCGCGCGGAGTTCTCCAGCTGCTTCAGGGCCTGGGCTTCCACCGGCACGCCGTTGGTCCACATCTTTACCGGCACACCGCCGGGAACTTCATGTTGTTGGTAGTTCATTGTTGTTCTTCCTTTTTCAATAAAACGGATGACTAGAGCTTGTGAAATGAAATTTCGCCACTTGTTGCCAAGCTGGGGTTTGAACCCAGACCCCGCGCCTTTCAGCAAGAGAGCGTTTGCACGCCGCGTCTACCTGTAATTTCACGGGCATTCATCCAAAACCTTTTTGATCACCAGCAGCAACAAAATTGTTGAAATGGATACGTGCTCTACCAGACTGAGCTACGGTGCTGCAATGGGCTCGGGCACAAGCCCATTGCAGCACCGGCGGGATTCGAACCCGCGACCTCGGCATTAACAGTGCTGTAATTCCAATCGCATTTGCCGCTGGCAATCAAAACTTTTTGCTCTCTCTTCAAGAGCTTTCAAAAACACGACAAGATCGGTGAGATTTTCATGTGCATTCAGTTTCCTGTGATGCACATGGCCAGAGTCGAACCGGCTATATCCAATGTAATCCCGCCAGCATTCGTGCTTTTGAAAACCCTCTTGTCCATCTTTAAAAAAGGCCCCGCCTGAGGACTAACAGTTGGTGTGATAAAAACAGTTTGGATGTAATCACACCGGCATTCCTCAGGCGACGACGCTCAACACATCGAGTCATGGCTTACAAAGCCAGCTCGTCTATCAATCCGACCCAGTGGTCGGCTCCCAACGCTCCCGCGGCAAACAAGGCCAGTACCTTGAACACCTCATCGGTAAAACCGCCGATGTTCAGGATGTCAGGCCGTTCGAGCGCCTGCGTGTGGGCGTAAGGC
>NZ_JBFUGX010000518.1:0-2991 GCF_056402675.1 Polaromonas sp. P3_C2
GGCCTCACACGCACCGCTGGGCCGCCTGGGCGACGACGAGGATTTGAAGGGCCTGTGCGTGCTGTATGCGTCGGATGCCGGCAAGCACATCACTGGCCAGTGGATAGCCGTCGATGGTGGCGTTTCGGTCGTAACCGGGGGGTGAGCAAGAAATKGGCTGGGAACAGTTAATGAACTTCGGCGCGGACATCCCTTTCGTCAACCACCTCGGCTTTGAGCTGGAGCTGTTTGAAGGCGGTGCTTCGGCCATTGGCTATGCGCCCAAGCCCGAGCACCTCAACTCATTTGCCGTGACGCACGGCGGCGCCATCATGACGCTGCTGGACGTGACCATGGCGACAGCCGCGCGCAGCGTACAGAAAGATATGGGCGTGGTCACCATCGAGATGAAGACCAGCTTCATGCGGCCGGCACCCGGCGACGGCAGCCGGCTTACAGCCAAGGGGCGGCTCATGCATCGCAGCACCACCATGGCGTTTACCGAGGCCACGCTGTATGACGCGGAAGGCCGCGCCTGTGCACACTCCACGGGCACCTTCAAGTACGTGCGGCGGATTGCCACCRCCGCCCAAAACACCGGCGCACCGGACCTACCCGGCGGCGGCATATCAACCGATTGAACTGAGGTATTGGTTAAATCACAGACCATGCCAATAAACACGGGCGCCAGAAGCTATCAAATCAATAGCAAATCGCCTGCCTTTCCCGACAACACACAGGAGACTTCCATGCCCATCAACCAGCAAATCCTGCTCGACAACCGTCCCACCGCCGAAGCCGTCGCCAGCAACTTCATGCTGGTGTCCAGCGACACGCCGCCCCTGCAGGATGGCCAGGTGCTGGTGCGCCACCATTACCTGAGCCTGGACCCTTACATGCGTGGCCGCATGAGCGATGCCAAGAGCTATGCCGCGCCGCATCCGCTGGGCCAGGTCATGCTGGGCGGCACGGCAGGTGAGGTCGTGGAAAGCCGCTCGCCCAAATTCCAGCCCGGCGACAAGGTGGTCGGCATGGGCGGCTGGCAGGAATACAGTGTGGTCAATGCCGAGCAGCCCGGCGCGCTGCGCAAGGTGGATACCACGCACGTACCGCTCTCGCACTATCTGGGCGCGGTCGGTATGCCGGGCGTCACCGCCTGGTACGGCCTGGTGAAAATCATTGAACCCCAAGCCGGACAGACCATGGTGGTCAGCGCCGCTACCGGCGCAGTGGGGAGCGCGTTCGGCGCACTCGCCAAGGCACGCGGCTGCCGCGCCGTCGGCATTGCCGGCGGCCCCGACAAATGCAAATATGCCGTCGAAGAACTCGGCTTTGACGCCTGCATTGACTACAAAGTGCACGCCGATGCCGCTTCGCTGACCAAGGCTCTCAAGGACGCCTGCCCGGATGGCATTGATGGCTACTTTGAAAACGTGGGCGGCATGGTGCTGGACGCCGTGCTGCCGCGCATGAACGCTTTCGGCCGCATCGCGCTGTGCGGCATGATCGCCGGCTACGACGGCCGGCCCATGCCGTTGGCCTATCCGGCGCTGATTTTGACCAGCCGCCTCAAGCTGCAGGGCTTTATCGTGGCCGAGCACATGGAAGTCTGGCCCGAAGCGCTCAAGGAACTCGGCACGCTGGTGGGCACCGGCAAGCTGCGCCCGCGTGAAAGCGTGGCGCAGGGGATTGAATCGGCGCCCGAAGCATTCCTCGGGTTGCTCAAAGGCAAAAACTTCGGCAAGCAGTTGGTCAAGCTGATCTGACCCGACCACGGCGCGGTCAAAAGGAGGTGGACATGACGCATGAAGTCTTCAACCAGCCCGCAGCGCTGTCGGACTACAACCTGTTTGACACCAATCGCCCGCTGCGCGACGCGCTGAAATTTAATGCGCCGGCGCTGGACACGCACGAGCTGAGGCAGCTCGGTGCGAAGCTGGGCAGCACGGCCATGCAGACCCACGCGCGCCTGGCCAATGTGCATGGGCCGGCGCTGCACAGCCATGATCGTTTTGGCCGTCGTGTGGACCAGGTGGAGTTTCACCCGAGTTATCACGAGCTCATGAAACTCGCGACGGGCTCGGGCCTGCATGGCTCTCCGTGGTCTGAAGAAAACCCGTCACCCCATGTCCAGCGCGCAGCAGGCTTCATGCTCTTCACCGAGCTCGAGCCCTCCATCCTGTGCCCCATCTCCATGAGCTACGCGGCCACGCCCGCGCTGCGTGGCAACACAGCAATCTACGCCGACTGGGGCCCCAAGCTGGCGAGCCGCGCCTATGACCCGGAACTCAAGCTATGGCAGGCCAAGGCCGGCCTCACCATGGGCATGGGCATGACGGAAAAGCAGGGCGGCTCCGATGTCCGGGCCAATACCACCCGCGCTGAGCCCGCAGGCCGCGACGGCTGGGGCGAACGTTATGCCATCACCGGCCATAAATGGTTTTTCTCGGCGCCGATGTGCGACGCCTTCCTGGTTCTGGCCCAAACCCAAAGCGGCCTTTCCTGCTTTTTCCTGCCACGCGTGCTGCCTGACGGCGGCCTCAACGCCATCCGCATCCAGCGCCTCAAAGACAAGTTGGGCAACAAGGCCAACGCAAGTTCTGAAGTGGAATTTGAAAACGCCCAGGCCTGGCTGGTCGGGGGCGAAGGCCGCGGCATTCCGCAGATCCTCGAAATGGGCACCATGACCCGGCTGGACTGCGCGCTGGGCACCAGCGGGTTGATGCGGCAGGCGCTGGCCCTGGCGCTGAACCACACCTCGCAGCGAAAAGCCTTCGGCAAGCTGCTGATTGACCAGCCGCTGATGCGCAACGTGCTGGCCGACCTCGCGCTTGAATCCGAAGCCGCGACTGCGCTGGCAATGCGCCTGGCCCGGGCTTTCGACCACACAGGCGATGCCCACGAGGCCGCCATGGCGCGCCTGTTGACACCCGTCGCCAAGTTCTGGATCTGCAAGCGCGGTAGCCATTTCGCCCAGGAGGCGATGGAATGCCTGGGCGGCAATGGCTATGT
>NZ_JBFUGX010000519.1:0-2990 GCF_056402675.1 Polaromonas sp. P3_C2
GGCCTGGCCACCGCACTCAAGTTTGCCCAGGAAGGCGCCATCGTCATCGTCTGCGACGTGAAACAAGCCGGTGTGGATGAAGCCGTCAAACAGTGCCAGGCCCTGGGCGCGCAGGCCGTTGGTTATGTGATGGACGTGACCCAGCGCTCCATGGTGGATGCAGTGGTCGGCGAGGTCAAGGACCAGTTCGGCCGCATTGATGTCCTCGTCAACAACGCCGGCATCACGCAGGATGCGAGGCTGCAGAAAATGACACTGGAGCAATTTGACAAGGTGATCGACGTGAACCTGCGCGGCGTCTTTCACTGCGCGCAAGCGGTGGCCGACACCATGACAGCGCAAGGCAGCGGCGTGATACTGAACGCCAGTTCAGTCGTCGGCATCTACGGCAACTTCGGCCAGACGAATTACGCGGCCAGCAAGTTCGGCGTGATCGGCTTCACCAAAACCTGGAGCCGCGAACTGGGCCCCAAGGGCGTGCGCGTGAATGCGGTGGCCCCCGGTTTTATTTCAACGCCCATCCTCAGCACGATCCCCGACAAGGTGCTCAAGGAGATGGAAGCCCATGTGCCGCTCAAGCGCCTGGGAAGGCCGGAGGAGATTGCCAATGTCTATGCGTTCCTCGCGAGCGATGAGGCGAGTTATGTCAATGGGGCTGTGATTGAGGTTTCTGGCGGGATGTCGGTCTAAGGTGGTATCGCGAAAGCGACTTTCGCTGTCGGGAACCATGCTTGACCGAACAATCAAGCGAAAATTCCACTCATGACAATCTGCAATATAGATATAGCTTTTTAGTTCTTTGGGAGACACGGGGGAATCCCCAAAATGCACCCACAGATGGTCACAAATCCGAACTCCGTAGTTGACGACCTCATCGATCGCATCACTGAGATCGTGCTGCGAACCTATGAGGTTGATCAACTCTTGCCGCACGAAAGCGCCGAGCGCCTCTCGCTTGCCGCGCATGAACTTGTGAGCGCCATTTCGACGGACACAGGGCAAATCGAGTTCTCCTGTGAGCTGACCCTTGCCGCTCACGAAAGGAAAAGCGCATTCCTGGTAAGGGTGCAGGGCCAGGCCGCCTATGAAACCCCGATCTGGCGCATCAATGAAATCTATAACGTAGTTGTGGACCCGCTTGACCGCGGGGAGTCCTTATTTACCGACCTGCAGTAGATTCACTCGATGGTGACGGCAGAAGGGTTCATCTGCCGCAGCCACGCCCCGGGCGACAAACCCACACTGCCCTTGAAGCGCCGGCTGAAATGGCTCTGGTCGGCAAAACCGCAGGCGGCAGCCACCTCGGCCAGGCCCTGCCCGGCCAGCATGGCTGACTGGGCGCGTTCGATGCGCACGGCATTGAGGTAGATATGCGGCGGTACGCCAAACTGCCGGGCGAAGGCGCGGGTCAGATGAACACGCGACAAGCCGGCCTCGCCTGCGAGGGCATCGACGGTGATGTCCTGGTCGAAGTGGCTGCGCAGGTAGTCGCGAATGCGGGCCATGCGCGCAACGCCAGCCGGCTTCACTTCATCGCCTGAGCGCCGCTCGCCATAGCGCTGCAGCAAGTGCACCAGCACATTGCGCGTAAGCTCTTCGGCACGCAGCGACTCTTGCGCCTGCCCGCCTGCGCCTATGGCGCGCGCCAGCGCGCGGCCCATGGCGGCRTCGCGCACCACAGGTTGGCAAAAATAAGCCGCCATGTCGAGGCCGGCTTCCTTGTCACGGCATTCGTTCACCACCTGCTGCGACACATACAGCATGCTGTAGCCAAAACCTTCCTGCGTGCCGCGCTGGCCGTCGTGCGGTTCGTCGGGATTAAAAAGAATCACATCGCCGCGCAGACTGGCGTGCAGCGTGCCGCCGCAGTGAAAGGTCTGCACACCGGAGGCGGTGACCCCTATGGAATAGGTTTCGTGGCTGTGGCGCTCGAAGGTGTGCTCAGTGAAGTGGGCGTTCATCTGAGTCACGCCGGCCAGTGCGCCGGGACGAAAGCGGGCCCAGTCTTTGGGCGTGGGGGCCTGGGCGTCGTGCATGAAACAATCGTAAAGGAAACAATCGTACAAGACGCAGCAGCCCTGGACAAGGAAACTCCCTCTTCAACCGCACTCAACCGCCATGAAAGAGGAGTTCACATGAAAGAAGCCGTAGACCTGCAGACCAAGCTCGCGACCTTTGAAGGCCACTGGCAGCCGCGCACCGTGAGCGAGTTCAATGGGCACGACGTAATGGTCGTCAAGGTCCAGGGAGAATTCAGCTGGCATTCGCACCCCGAGAGCGACGATTTCTTCCTGGTGCTCAAGGGCGAGCTACACATCGACATCGACGGCCAGCCCACCGTCACGCTCAAGCCAGGCCAGCTGTACGTGGTGCCTCGCGGGGTGCGCCATCGTCCGCGGGCGCCGCAAGAGGCGCACCTGCTGCTGATTGAGCCGACCGGCGCGCCCAACAGCGGCGATGCAGCCACAGCGGCGCCGCGCCGGGTGATCTGAGGCCGGGCTGCCGAACCAGATGTGTTGCCAGAAGATGCCACATACTTGACTTTGTCAATCAATTGATTGACGATATCTACCATGATCTCGTCAATCAATACCACCGCCTCAAGCACGCCTGCCCCGCTCCAGACTGGAGCGCCCCCCGCTTCTACAGCCCACGTCAAGGCCGTGCGAAGCTTTAACCGCTTCTACACCCAGCGCATCGGCGTACTGGACCCCTATCTGGACAGCGAGTTTTCGCTGACGGAGGTGCGGGTGTTGTATGAGCTGGCCCACCGCGACCAGCCCACAGCCACGGAGCTGGGGCGCGACCTGGCACTGGACGCGGGTTACCTGAGCCGCATCCTGCGCCGCTTCGAAAGCCAAGGCTGGCTGGCGCGCGCGTCTTCGCCGGCGGACGCGCGGCAAAGCCTGCTGAAGCTGACCAAGGCCGGCCACGCTGCATTTGCGCCGCTGCAGCAGCGCTCCCGCGACGAGGCCGCCGCCCTGCTGGCC
>NZ_JBFUGX010000520.1:0-2987 GCF_056402675.1 Polaromonas sp. P3_C2
GGACCAGGCGCTGGAGCGCGTGGGCGACGACATCCAGGCCGAGCTGCACTTTCAGCCCTTTGAGCTCAATCCGAAGATGGCGCCCGAAGGCCAGGAAATCACCGAGCACATCACCGAGAAATACGGCATCACGCCCGCACAGGCCCAGGCCAACCGCGAGAACATCCGCGCGCGCGGCGCGCAGGTCGGCTTCAAGTTCAGCATGGCCGATGAGCCCGGCGGCGGTCGCAGTCGCATCTACAACACCTTTGACGCCCACCGCCTGCTGCATTGGGCCGAGCTGGAAGGGGTGGGCAAGCAAAAGGCGCTGAAGGAACTGCTGTTCAAGCGCTACTTCACCGACGGCCAGAGCCCGGCTTCACACGAGGTGCTGGCGAAAGCGGCTGCCGAAGCGGGCCTGGATGAAGCCCGCGCGCGGGAGGTGCTGGCGTCAGGCGAATATGCGGCAGAGGTGCGCGAGCGTGAGCAGTTCTACCTGACGCAGGGCATTCATTCCGTGCCGGCCGTCATCATCAACGACCGCCATCTGATCTCCGGTGGACAGCCTGCTGAGGTGTTCGAACAGGCCTTGCGGCAGATCGCCGCGGCCGGCTAACGGCTCGCGCCCAGCACTTCAAAAGTGCCCGACTGCTGGACCCAGTCCTTGCCGTTGGATGCAAACCCTGTGGCTGTGCCGGTCTTGAGACTGAGCGCTACCGTGATCGTGTAGCCGCTTTCCGCTGAGAGATAAGACACCACATGCACGTCGTCCGACACTTTCACGGCGGCGCTGGCGCTTTCGTGGTGGTCTTTTGAACCCGGACCGGTGCTGCGCCAGGTCACCCCTCCGTCGCCCGAAAAAATATGCTCAAAGCTAAGGCCCTTCGTCGGGCCGTCCTTGAAGCTCCAGCGCAGGGTCTTGCCGTGCAAGGATTCGTTGAGGGCGGTTGTCATGGAGAGCTCCAAAAGTAGAAGGTAACGTCAGCGCGACTGGATGACCGGTGAAGGCGGGCTCGCTTGCCGACAATGTCAACTTAGCTCCCCTACAGGCGGATATTTGTGGGACGTGGGTCAATTGGGTGTAGGACAAGCGGACGCATTGGCATTTGCCGTGGATTCAAGGCCCGGTTTCACGCAAAATGAAACGCCAAGCACAGGAGTTTCCCATCCATGCCCTACGAGCTTCACTACTGGCCCACCATCCAGGGGCGCGGCGAATTTGTCCGGCTGGCACTGGAGGCCGCAGGCGCTAATTACCTCGACGTGGCGCGTGGCTGCGAGGGCGACGGCCAGGGCATTCCCGCCATGATGCACTTCATGGAGAGTGCGGACGTGCCGCACCCGCCCTTCGCGCCGCCGTTTTTGGTGGACGGAAAAACCATCGTCGGGCAGTCGGCAGCCATCCTGCTTTACCTGGGTCCGCGCCTGGGCCTGGTGGGCAAGAGCGAGGCTCAACGCCTGTGGACGCACCAGCTGCAGCTCACGATTGCCGACGTCGTGGCCGAGGCGCACGACACCCATCATCCGGTAGGAACCGGCCTGTATTACGAAGACCAGAAAAAGGAAGCGCTGCGCCGCGCAAAAGAATTCAGGACGGCGCGCGTGAAGAAATTTCTGGGCTGGTTTGAAACCGTGTTGCAGCGCAACCCGCGCGGCAGCGCGCATCTGGTGGGTGGCCGGCTGAGCTATGCCGACCTTTCCCTGTTCCAGCTGGTGGAAGGGCTGCTGTATGCGTTTCCCAAGGCGGCCCGCCGCGCACTGAAAACCGTGCCGCGCGTTGCGGCTTTGCRCGACAGCGTGGCCCAGCACCGGCGCGTGGAAGCCTATCTTGCGAGCGAGCGGCGCATTGCCTTTAACGAAGACGGCATCTTTCGCCGTTACCCGGAGCTCGATGCCTGAGTGGTGGACCGGGTCTTCAGTTGCCGTGCTGTTGCCATCGCCTGCGCACGCCAAAGCCCAGGTCTTCTTCCGTATTGTTGCTCCTGTTTTGATAGCTGCCTGCGCTGTTCCTGAAAGGCCTGCAGGCCGAAATTTCGCAAATTTCTGACGCGATAACCTGACTGGGGGGTGCGCGGCGTTCTCCTACAAAGGAGGCTGTGCTTGCCTGACCGCGCAGTGCATCCCTGGGTTGCACCATCAATCTACCTGCTTGGCAATCATCATCACATCACGATGGTGCGAGCAAACGTCCGGGCAGTTTTTTACAACGCTGCAAGAGACAAAGGAGTACCCCATGGCAAAGGAACAGCACGATCAGAATCTTGATCCCATCAGCAAGGAGCCGGGTGCCCATCCGGTTGGAACCGGTATTGGCGCAGCGGCGGGTGGTGTTGCTGCCGGCGCGGCTGCTGGAACGGTGGCCGGACCGGTGGGAGCGGTAGTGGGCGGCATTGCAGGCGCCGTCGCTGGCGGGCTGGGCGGCAAGGAAGCTGCCGAAGCATTGGACCCGACTGTAGAAGATGCCTACTGGCGCGGCAACTACAACCGTGAAAGCTATTACGAAGACGGGCGGCCCTTTGACGACTATGCGCCGGCCTATCGTCTGGGGCTCTATGGCCGGCAGGAATATACGGGTTCATTTGACGAAACCGAAAGCCGCTTGCGGACCCACTGGGATACGAAGAGAGAGCGTTCCACATTGACCTGGCCGCAGGCCAGGGAAGCGAGCCGCGCGGCATGGACCCGGGTTGAGAGCCTGTACCCGGGTGCTTTTGAAAATGCTGTCGCAACGGGCGAGGCAGGAGTGGACGGCGATGACGAAATCATCGAAAACCTGAACGACCTGCTCGAATCCTGCCGTGACGGGGAGTATGGTTTCCGCGAATGCGCCGAGCACACCAAGGCGCAGGACATCAAGACACTGCTGCTTCGCCATGCCGATGAATGCCGGGCTGCGGGCCTGGAGCTGCAAACCCTGATTCGCCAGCTCGGCGGGAAACCCGACGAAGGCGGCTCGGTCAGCGGTGCATTGCATCGCGGATGGGTTTCCGTGCGGGCCACGCTGAGCG
>NZ_JBFUGX010000521.1:0-2986 GCF_056402675.1 Polaromonas sp. P3_C2
GCATTTCGCTGCAGGTTTTGCCTACGCCTGAAAAAATGATCTTCCGGGCCTCGCCACCAGCGGCCAGTACGCGGGTGAGTTCGCCGCCCGAAACGATGTCGAAGCCGCAACCCGCATGGGCAAACGCCTGCAGGATGCCGAGGGACGAATTGGCTTTCATGGCATAGCAAATTTGCGCGTTGCGCCCTGCAAAGCCACGCTGGTAAGCCGCCAGCGCCGAAAGCATGGCCGCCTTGGAATACACAAACAGCGGCGTGCCGTGTGCCGCGGCCAGATCGCCAAGCCGGACATTTTCAACAAACAGCTCGGTATCGCGGTAAGCGAAATGGGGATGGCCGGGGAGAGGTTGGCGGGTCATGAAGAATGGGCTTTGAAGCGGTTGGAGTTATTGGCAACTATCTTAAGGAGCGCAGGGCTTGCGCGCCATGATCGATTGACGGCATGAACGGTCGGGAGCCTTTAGATTGAAGGCCCAGCCACCGGATGGCCTGAATCTTCAATGAATCGGCCAGGTTGCTGGTCAGCGAGCGGCTGACGCCGGCGTCGCAGGCGCGGCAGCCGGCGGTGCTGTGGTGGCCGTGGCCGGCACCTTCGGGGGAACTGGCAGGTAAAGTGCGCCTTTTTGTCCGCAACCGCCCAGCAAGGCCGCGCCGACCACAATTGCAGCAAGGCCATAGCGGGAGGCCGAAGGGCGGATGCGGCCTAAAATTTGAGCTGAAGAAACCATGATGGGATTGTAATGACGGACCTTGAATACCAGGATCTGGCCGAGAGTGCACTCAGGGCCGTTGAAACCGCCTGTGACCGTATCAATGATGAGACCGACGCGGACATTGATAACCAGCGCACCGGCGGCATGGTCACGCTGACTTTCTCCAACCGCAGCCAGATCATCATCAACCTCCAGAAACCCTTGCAGGAAATATGGATGGCGGCCAAGGCCGGCGGATTCCACTACAAATACAGTGGCGGTCAATGGGCTGACACCAAGGACTCGAGCGAGTTTTTTGCCAATTTGTCTCGCTATGCCAGTGAGCAGGCCGGCCAGGCACTGGTGTTCGCGGCGCCGGCTGAAGTCAATAAGGCGTAGCTGCCGAAGCTTGCAGGCGTGCCTTGAGTGGCACCAAAACAAAAAAGGGCTCTGTGGAGCCCTTTTTTGATGCGCTTCATGTCAGTTTTTGAACAGATCCAGGATGCGCTTTTTCTCGTCTGAAGGCGGCAGCACCTGGATCGCCCCTGGCGTAGCCGGGGTGCCGGCGGCTGCCGGGTCCTGTTGTATACCGACTGTGCTGACTCCGGAACCTTTGGCATATTCGCTGTAATACCACTCCCCGCCAACGTTGACGACACCTTCGGGCGGTGGGTATTCGGTGACCGGCACGCCCTTGAGTGCGTATTCCATGAAGTTGATCCAGATGGGCAGGCTCAGGCCGCCACCGGTTTCACGGTCGCCGAGTTTTTTCGGCGTGTCGTAACCCATCCAGACCGCCGCTGTCAGCGTAGGCTGGAACCCCACGAACCAGGTGTCGATCGAGTCATTGGTGGTACCGGTCTTGCCGAAAAGGTCGGGGCGTTTGAGCGTGGCTTGCGCTTTGGCCGCCGTACCTGAGCGTGCGACTTCCTGCAGCAGGCTGTCCATGATGAACGCATTGCGCGCATCGATGGCCCGGGCTGATTCGTCCAGCACGGGGGGCTTGCTTTCCAGCAGGACTTTGCCGCGCTGGTCGGTGATTTTGGTGACCAGGTAGGGATTGACGCGGTAACCGCCGTTGGCAAATACCGAATAAGCGGTGGCCATTTGTATCGGGGTGACCGATCCGGCGCCCAGCGCCATCGTCAGGTAGGCGGGATGTTTTTCGGCCTCAAAGCCAAAGTGGGTGATCCAGTCCTGCGCATACGGGGCGCCGATAGCCTGCAGTATGCGGATGGAAATCATGTTCTTGGATTTCTTCAGGCCGGTCCGCAGACTCATGGGACCGTCGAAAGTGCCGTCGTAGTTTTTTGGCTCCCAAGGCTGGCCGCCAGTGACGCCCGCGTCGAAAAACAGCGGGGCGTCATTCACCACGGTCGCTGGGGTAAAGCCCTTCTCGAGGGCGGCGGAGTAAATAAAGGGCTTGAAGCTGGAACCCGGCTGGCGCCATGCCTGGGTCACATGGTTGAACTTGTTTTTTTCGAAATCGAACCCGCCCACCAGTGCCCGGATGGAACCGTCGCGCGGATCAAGGGCCACAAAAGCGCCTTCCACCTCAGGCAGCTGGGTAATTTCCCAGGTGTTTTTCGGTGTTTTCGCCACGCGGATTAAGGCGCCGCGGCGAATCTTGATGTTGGGCCCGGCCTTGTCAGTCAGCCCGGATTGGGCGGGTTTCAGGCCGTCGCCGGTAATTTCAACCGTTTCGCTGTTCTGGCGCATGGCCAGAATTCGTTTGGGATTGGCTTCCAGCACGATGGCCGACATCACATCTCCGTTGTCGGGGTTGTCGGTCAGTGCGTCGTCAATCGCATCTTCCGTTTCCTGTGCATTGGCCGGCAGATCGATGAACTTCTCGGGGCCCCGGTAAATTTGCCGGCGCTCATAATCCATGATGCCCTTGCGCAAGGCTTTGTAGGCGACGGTCTGGTCGGTGGCACGCAGGGTGGTATAGACATTCAGCCCGCGGGTGTAGGTTTCGTCCCCGTATTGGTTGTAAACCAGCTGGCGCACGGTTTCAGCGACGTATTCCGCGTGTACCCGGCCTGCATCGGGCCCGGTCCTGACCTTGAGTTCTTCTTCTTTTGCGGCCTTGGCCTGTTCGGCGGTAATGAAGCCGTTTTCTTCCATGCGCTCTATGATGTAGAGCTGCCGGGCCCGGGCTCGCTTGGGATTGATGATGGGGTTGTAGGCCGAAGGTGCCTTGGGCAGGCCCGCCAGCATGGCCGCCTCGGAGATGGAGATGTTCTTCAGGGGCTTGCCGAAATAGGCCTCTGAGGCCGCGGCAAAGCCATAAGC
>NZ_JBFUGX010000522.1:0-2985 GCF_056402675.1 Polaromonas sp. P3_C2
GCCTACAAGCCCACGCCCAAGGAAAACAAATACCACTTCATGCGGCAGGTGGAAACGCTGACCGGGCTGGATTTCAGCCGCAAGCATTTCAAACTGGTGGCTTGACCCACCTGACGGCTTCAGGAACCCGCGATCTTTGCCGCCACAGCTGAAAGGTACAGCGCCTCCTGCTGCAGCGCGATTTCACGCCACTGGTAGTGTGCGGCAAAGGCCACGGCGCCGTCCGCCAGCGTTTCCCGCAACGTCGCCTGGGCAAGCAAATCGCCCAACGCCCGCGTCAGTTCACCCGCATCCCGGGGATCGTCCAGCATCAAGGCATTCACACCCTGGCTCAGCAGGCCGGAAATACCGCAGTAATTCGGCCCGCTGACCACCACCGGCAGGCCGTGGGCCATGGCCTCCAGCACCACCATCGCAAAAGTGTCCTCGAAGGTGGGGTGCACCAGGATATCGGCGGCCTCGTAGGCCGGGCTGACGTCCTTGAGCGCACCCAGGAAAAACACCCGTGCACCGAGTTTGAGTGTTCCGGCAAGTGCGCGGAATTCGGCAATATGCGCAGGGTTACCCACCACCGCCAGCACCACATCGGCTGGCAGCCGCGTCATGGCTTGCAGCAAGGCCTCCAGGCCCTTCTTGCGGTAATCGTTGCCCACAAACAGCAGGCAGGTGCCCTCTGCCGGCAACCCCAGTAGCGCCCTCGCCTGGCGTTTGCGATCAGCGTTCATCGAGCTGGGCAGCGTGATCCCCGGCGTGATCACTGAAATCGCGGCGCTGTTGTCCGGGTAAGCAGCCGCCATGATGGGCCGCAGGCTTTCGGACGTCACCACCACTTGCCGGCCCGGGCGCGGGATATAGCGCGCGCGCTCCAGTGCCAGGTAAGCCAGCAGGCGCGGGCTGGTCACGACCTTGATCCAGCGCAAGAAGCGGCGAAGGCCGCGGCGTCCCCGGAACAGGCTGTGTTTGACCGGCATCACGTGCACCGTCTGCACCTCGCCGTGCCAGGTGTTTTCATGCGAGTGCACCACGTCGAAGCCGTGCCGTGTCGCCCACCAGGTGGCCGTGGCAAACCACAGCTGATTCACCCAGCGCGGCTTGCGCAGCGGGGAAGAGACCTTGTGGTAAGTCACACCGGGCCACTTGTGGTCGATGTCCTGCGCGAACACATGCATCTCGTGCCGGGCCGAGAGCTGCTCGACGAGGGCGATGGAATAGCGCTCTGCGCCGCCGCCGGTGGGCGAGAAGGTTCGGTTGAAGACGGCGACGCGCAGTTTCCTGGAGGAAGAATCAGGCGGGCTCATTTTTTCCGGCGGTCCTCGTAGGCCGTGGCGATCTTGAGCCAGAACACCGGCAAGGTGGTCGAGCGCAGCACCGGCACCCGCGGCAGCTGCAGCAGGTTCATGCCAGCATGGCAGCGGCTGCGCTGCGTGGTGGTGGCGGTGGCAAACCCCAGCTCCCGAACCAGCTCGACGTGCCTGGCCTCGTAGTGGCCGTAGGGATAGCAGAAATGCTCGACCGGCTGGGCCAAGACGGCCTCCAGCCCGGTCTTTCCCAGCACCATCTCCTCGCGGCAGCCCGGCTCGTCGGTTTCCATTAGATTGACATGGCTGTGGGTGTGCGAGCCTATCTCCTGCCCGCCCGCCACCCATTGGCGGATCTCGGCCTCGTCCATCAGCGGGGTCTGCGGGATGCCTATGCCCCCGTCCCAGATATTGGTTTTCCCGAGCAGACCGCTGACTGCATAACAGGTCGACGAAAAGCCCTGCTTCACCAGCACCGRCAGGGCTTGGGTCAGGTTGTTGCGGTAACCGTCGTCAAATGTGATGCCAACCACCTTGCCGCTACGCTCGCCGCGCAGGTAAGGCAGCAGGCCGCTCATCGAAACGCCCGTGTAGCCCAGTCGCTTGAGCCAGGCCATTTGCCGCGCGAAAGCCGCGGGTGCCACATAGAGCCCGCGAAACGGACTGCTGCCCTTGGGCGGAGCCTCGGCAATCTGGTGGTAGACCAGGATGGGAATGGGTTGGCGGTTCTGGCTGAACATTGAAAGAGGCATGAAGGTCACAGCAGCACGATGTCGTATTGTTCCTGAGCCATCGCCGCTTCCGCCTGCAGGGAAATGGGTTTACCGATGAAGTCGCTCAGGCTGGCCAGGTGCTGGCTTTCTTCGTCGAGGAAAAGTTCAATCACCTTGGGCGAAGCCACCACCCTGAATTCGCGCGGGTTGAACTGCCGCGCTTCGCGCAGGATTTCGCGCAGGATGTCGTAGGTCACGCTCCGCGCCGTTTTAACCACGCCTTTGCCCATGCAAGCGGCGCAGGGCTCACAAAGCTGATGGGCCAGCGATTCGCGGGTGCGCTTGCGCGTCATCTCCAGCAGGCCCAGCGCAGAAAAACCGTTGACACTGGTCTTGATACGGTCTCGTGAAAGCTGTTTTTGAAATTCGGTCAGCACCGCATCTCGGTGGTTTTCCTTGATCATGTCGATGAAATCAACGATCACAATGCCGCCAAGATTGCGCAGGCGCAGCTGTCGGGCAATCGCCTGCGATGCCTCCAGGTTGGTCTTGAAAATCGTGTCGTCGAAGTTGCGGGCGCCGACAAATCCGCCGGTATTGACATCGACGGTTGTCAGCGCTTCCGTCTGGTCGATGATCAGGTAACCGCCTGACTTGAGATCGACCCGCCGGCCCAGTGCTTTGGCAATTTCCTCGTCAATGTTGAACAAGTCAAAAATAGGACGTTCGCCGCCGTAGTGCTGCAGCTTCGGTTCGGTTGCCGGCATGAACTCCACAGCAAACGCCTTCAGCTTTTCAAACTGCTCACGTGAATCAATGCGGATGGTCTGCGTTTCCTCTACCACCAGGTCGCGCAGCACGCGTTGCAGCAGATTAAGGTCCTGGTGCAGCACGGAAGCGGGGGGTAAACGCACAGACGCATCCTTGATCCGTCCCCAGGTCTTGCGCAGGTAGGTGATGTCCTCTGCCAGTTC
>NZ_JBFUGX010000523.1:0-2980 GCF_056402675.1 Polaromonas sp. P3_C2
CAATAAGGGATGGCGCCAGCAGCTATATTTTTAATAGCAAGTTGCACATCGAAATTCGCCCCGAAAGCAGCCGCCAAATCGATTTAAAGCCCGAACCCCGCTCGCCCGGCAGCGGCGCATTCATAACCGTGCCTGAACACAAGCTCGTACATCGGCAGCGGCACTTTCTTCAGTGAGGTCGGGTAGGCAGCGGCCGCCCTGACRCTGTTTGCGTCCAGCCATTCGCCGGCCGGGCAGTCGGCGCCGGCGCGTTGGGCGACCTCTTGGGCGGTGGCGCCTATGCGCAGGTAAGCTGCGCGGCCGGGCTGGCGCGCAGCGTAGGCCATGAGCCCCCTGGCGCGCAGCGCGCGGACCTGGTCGGACATGATGTCGGCCACGTGCTTGAGACGAAAGATGCTAAGGGGGCCCATCGCAAAACCCACCGGCAAGGGCGCGCCTGCGTCAGACGCGATGATCACGCCGTCGATTTTCGGCTTGGGGCCAAAGCCGGCGTCAAGAAACGGCTCCAGCCCGAGGTTGTCGTACACACCCCCGTCGTAGAGGTGGATGCGGGCAAAGCGGTCTTCGGCCGGCCGGGCGTCTTCGCCGGAGGCAAACATCGGCAGGTTCCAGTCAAAGCTGTCGGTCGGCAGGACATAAGGGCCGATCAAGCCCGGAAAAGCCGCCGACACGGCCATCGCGTCACGCAGCGGCAGCTGCTTCAGGCGCGTGGAGCCCAGCATCCAGTCGCGCAGCGCGTCGCCTTCAATGCTGGCGCGTTTGCCGGTTTCGGCCGTGGTGGCGTTGACCAGCCAGACGGGTGTCGCCGGAACATCCTCCATCAGCGCATCGACACCCCAGGCGCTGCCGATGGCCGATGCCAGCACGTTGGCACGCGACAGCGCAAAGCGCCAGTTGCGCGGGTGCAGCATGGCGCGCATGGCGGCGTTCTGCAGGTCTGTGGTGGTCAGCAGTGTTTTCACGCGCGGCAGCAGCACCTCCAGGCATTCGTTGCTGCCGGGCCAGCGCATCCCATTGAGCTGCAGCAAGAGGCCCACCAGCAGGCTGCCGCCCGAAACAGTAGACACCTTGCTGACCCGCTCCAGCGCC
Source organism: Polaromonas sp. P3_C2 (assembly GCF_056402675.1). Lineage (NCBI taxonomy): Bacteria > Pseudomonadati > Pseudomonadota > Betaproteobacteria > Burkholderiales > Comamonadaceae > Polaromonas > Polaromonas sp. P3_C2. Next base: position 1,090 of record NZ_JBFUGX010000523.1, read on the forward strand.
TGGTGTTCCGCCAGGAAGCTCAGCACGCCGCAGTGAAACACCATGGCGCGCGTGCCGCCGCCCGAAAGGGCCAGGTACACCGGCTTCATGCCGCAGCCTTGCAGCGCACATATAGAGGAAGCGGGCGATGCGCAGTGATCGCTGTGGAGAAGCCGTGTTGCATGTTATTTGCCGTGGATGGGTAGCAGGCCCGATTCTCCTATGCTTGCCGACTCGAGTCCTGCGGCGAGTCCGGGCCGGCCGCTGGTGCCAGCGTTTGCAGTCGTTACCCCAGAGCCGAAGTCACCAAGATATCAGAGGGGACCGGTGCAGCCAGGCATCCGCCTGCACCTGATCCAGGACGAAGTCCGCGACGTCCTGTCTCGCAATGGTTCCTCCGTGAAAACCGGACAAGTCCGTCAAGGCGCGGATCTTGCGCCGCGCTGGCTTGTCGTTCAGCACGGAAGGGCGCACCAGAACCCAGTCCAGCCCGCTGGCGCGGACGGCAGCCTCCTGCCGGTTCTTGTCGGCGTAGACCTTGCGCAACAGCACGGGATGGATCAGCCGGTCGAACAGGAACCCGCCATGGCCGGCGCTGTCGCCTGCGCCCATGCCCGTGATGCACACAAGGCGCGAGACCTTCTCCGCTTTCATGGCGCTCACGAGTGCCCGTGTGGCCGAGGAGAGCACAGTCACCTCGCGCARCGGGCTGACCGGTGTGCCCAGGGCGCTCACGACGGCATCCCGGCCTCGCAGGGCCTCACGCAGCGCACTTTCGTCGAGGGCATCTCCGATGATGATCTCGGCGCCCTCCAGGCCGCTTGCCTTCCCCGGGGAGCGCACGAGCGCGCGAACGTCGAACCCCCGTGCAAGCGCTTGCCTGACGATCAGCCGGCCCGTGCCGCCGGTGGCGCCAAGAACCAGAATCTTCGGGCGAGCCGGCGAGATGCCGTCAGTGTTCAATGTGTTCATGGTCTGGCCTTTAAAGTTCGCCCTGCGCGAGCAGTTCCCGGGTGCGTTTGAGCGTCGAGACGAGTGCGCTTTTGTAGCCTTGCTCGCCGTCCATCCAGGCTTGCTCGGCCCGCTCTTCCGGGCCGCCCGGCGTCTTGCCGCGAAGGCCGAGATAACCGTAGAAGCGCAGCTGGAGCTCTCCGGATTCGTCTTCGAACAACTCGTTGACGACCGCGCCTTCGCGCGGGCCGGTGGCCTGGAAGAAGGTCACCTTGCTCTCGGGCTCGAACGCGATGATCTCGCGCAGGTCGGCGCCGGCGATGGTGGCTTCGCGCACGATATGCGTCGCGCTTTCCTCGACGACTTCGCAGCGCGTGCATAGCGCTGGCGGCAGGAAGCGGCGCGCGTCACGCGCCTTGAGAACCAGGCCGGCCCATGCCTGGGCGCGTGTGAGCCTCACCTCGCCCGCTGGATTGACGGGCACTGTAGCGGTCGAATACATCATGATGAGTTCCTTTTTTGGTGGATTGCTGTACGTGTAGTTCTTATGCCGATGCCGACGCGGCGATCTCGGTAGCGAACTCGCGGTAGGACCGCAGCGGGCGACCGAGCAGCGTCGTCAGGCGCTTGACGTCACCCGATTCGGGAACCATTCCCACCGTGAGGAAACGCTCACTCATGAGGCGCATGTCGTACGCCATCCACGGCGGCATAAAATTCAGCAGGTTCTTCTCAAAGCCAGCGGTGTCGTCTCCGCCATAGGTGATTGGGCGGTCCAGCACGGCCGACCAGATGGCGGCGACATCGTCGCCTGTCAGCGTGTCGGGGCCGACGAGGTTGATGCGCTCCAGCGGCAGCGGCTTCGAAGCCTGCTCGCGGCGCAGCAGTTCGATGGCCGCGATCTCGCCGATGTCGCGCGCGTCGATCATGGCCAGGCCCTTGCTGCCGATGGGCATGGGAT
>NZ_JBFUGX010000524.1:0-2975 GCF_056402675.1 Polaromonas sp. P3_C2
ATACTGGATGGGGCGCAGACAGACGTAAAGATCCAGCTCCTGGCGCAGCGCAACGTTCAGGCTGCGGATGCCGCCGCCCACAGGGGTCGTCAGCGGACCCTTGATCGACACGACGTAGTCACGAACAGCGTGCAGGGTTTCTTCTGGCAGCCAGACGTCCGGGCCATAGACCTTGGTCGACTTCTCACCGGCAAACACTTCCATCCAGTGGATCTTTTTCTTGCCGCCGTAGGCTTTGGCAACAGCAGCATCAACCACTTTCAGCATAACCGGCGTAATGTCTGCGCCGGTGCCGTCGCCTTCAATGAACGGAATGATGGGTTCGTCAGGTACGTTCAACGAGTTGTCGGCATTGACAGTGATTTTTTGGCCTTGGGAAGGCACCTTGATGTGCTGATACATGAACAAAAGTCTCCGGTAAGCGCAAGGCGTCCAGGGGCACGCCACGCAACAGTTAGGTAAAAACCCCTAAATTCTAGCCGTAAAACCATACAGCAAAAGAATTTGGGGGCATCGTGTCAACGGCTTTGGAACCGGCCTCGTTACGGTAGGGCCTCCGAGAAGTTCGGGGTATTTTTTCCAATAACGTTATCAAAGGAAATTCCAAATGAACAAAATCCTCGCTGCTTTGATCGCTGGCCTCTTCGCTGCTGGTGCTTTCGCACAAGCTTCCGCTCCTGCGGCTACTCCAGCCAAGCCAGCTGTTGCCGCAACGCCAGCCGCTCCCGCTGCAAAAGCAGAAGCCAAAGCTGAAGCCAAGCCAGCCAAAATGACCAAAGAAGAAAAAGCTGCTGCCAAGGCCGCAAAGAAAGAAAAAGCTGCTGCTGACAAGAAAGCAAAAGCTGAAGCCGCTGCAGCCAAGAAAGCCGAAGCTGCTGCCGCCAAAAAAGCAAAAGCTGAAGCCAAGAAGTAATTCCTGGTGACTTCGGTCAAAATGCCCGCCGCGTGCGGGCATTTTTTATGCGCGTCGTTTATGCTGGCCGATCAACTTCATGCGTGGTGACTCTATGTTTTTCAAACCCGGTACCGTCTTGTTTCGTGGGGCGTTCAAGGGCCTCACCCAGATGCTGGCTGTTGCCGCCCTGTTCGTGCCCCTGGGTGCTTCGGCGCAGGACGGCCCCCAGATGAATTTACAGCGCGTCAAGCTGTCGGCCGGCATGCACCTGATTGATGCGCAGGTGGCCCTCACGCCGGAACAGCGGCAAATCGGCCTGATGTTCCGCAAGGAAATGCCGCAACAGGAAGGCATGATTTTTATCTTCGAGCAGCCAGCCCAGCAGTGCTTCTGGATGAAAAACACCTTGCTGCCGCTGACCGCCGCCTTTGTGGCGGATGACGGCACCATCGTGAACCTCGCCGACATGAAACCTCAAACCACAGACCCACACTGCTCTGCCCAACCCGTGCGCTTTGTCCTGGAAATGAACAAGGGCTGGTTTGCGCGAAAACGCATCAAGGCCGGCAGCAAACTGGGCGGCCCGATTTTCGAGGCGAAGCGCTGATTTCTCGCTTTTAAAACAAAAAAGCCGACTCATGTCGGCTTTTTTGTGGGCGAAGGCCTCTCGCCTCAGGCGAAGTTGGCCTCGGCAAAACTCCAGTTCACCAGATTGGAGAGGAAGGTCTCGACAAATTTCGGACGCAGGTTGCGGTAGTCAATGTAGTAGGCATGCTCCCAGACATCCACCGTCAGCAAGGCCTTATCGGCAGTGGTGAGCGGGGTACCTGCCGGGCCGGTGTTGACAATATCAACCGTGCCGTCGGCTTTTTTTACAAGCCACGTCCAGCCGGAACCGAAATTGCCAACGGCCGACTTGACGAAAGCCTCTTTGAACGCAGCGTAAGAGCCAAACTTGGCATTGATGGCTGCAGCCAGTGCGCCGCCAGGCTCGCCGCCGCCAGCGGGCTTCATGCAGCTCCAGAAGAAGGTGTGGTTCCAGATCTGGGCAGCATTGTTGTACACACCACCACTGGATTTCTTGACGATCTCTTCGAGCGTCATGGCTTCAAACTCAGTGCCCTTTTGCAGGTTGTTGAGGTTCACCACGTAAGCATTGTGGTGCTTGCCATGGTGGTATTCAAAGGCTTCCTGGCTGTAATGCGGCGCCAGGGCGTCGATCGGGTACGGTAGCGGGGGGAGTTTGTGTTCCATGATTTTTTCCTCGTGGTGATGAATAAACTGCTTTTAACGATGTCATTGTAAAAACTAAATCAGTCTGCGCGCAGAAACTGTCAAATCGACCTCGCCGTCGGCAAGGGTAGCGCGTACAGGTTGCCCCACATGGGTCTTTTCGCGGCTTGTAATGGGTTGCCCCTGAAGGTCGGCAAGCCAGGCGTAGCCGCGCTTCAGAACCAGTTTGGGGTCCAGCAACTCAAGCCTTAACTGCGCGCGCTCGATGCGCTGCCGGCCGCGCTGCAGGCTGCCTTGCACTTCGTGCGGAAAATTGCTGCCCAAGACCTGTAGCTTGCGCTGTTCGTGCTGCAGTGCCAAACGCGCTGCATGGCTCAGGCTCTGGCCGAGCCCGGCCAGGCGGGCATGCTGCCTGGTAACCAGATGCGACGGCCGGCTAATCCGGGAAGCCGCCCAGTCCAGGCGCTGGTTGTGCGACTCCAGCTGGCGGTCTACGCCGTTTTGCAGCCGCGACACGGCCATGTCGAGCGCACCCAACCACACCGCTTGGGGCTGCGCGCAGAGTTCTGCCGCGGCGGTCGGCGTGGGCGCACGCACGTCAGCGCAAAAATCGACGATCGTGAAATCGGTTTCATGCCCTACCCCGCTAATCACTGGCATGGGCGATTCCACCAGGGTTCGGGCGAGCTGCTCATCATTAAAAGCCCACAGGTCTTCCATGGCGCCGCCACCGCGTACCACCAGCAAGACATCCACGCGGTCCTGGGATCGCCGCTGATAGGCTTTGAGCAAAGCGGCGCGCAATTCGCCGGCTGCCTGGCTGCCCTGCACGCTGGCAGGATAAATA
>NZ_JBFUGX010000525.1:0-2967 GCF_056402675.1 Polaromonas sp. P3_C2
TCGCGGAAACGACCGAGAAGGTCAAACCGCTGCGCATGAAAATCAGCAAGGCGAAGGAACGCGCCCTGATGAAGGAATTCGGCCTGGACGAAACCGTCCTCTCCGAAGAAGACATGCTCAAACGCCGCCTGCGCCTGAAAACCCTGATCAAGCTGGGTAAAACGCGCGGCTACCTCACGCATGGCGAAATCTCCGACCACCTTCCCGACAAGCTGGTCGATGCTGAAACGCTGGAAGTCGTGGTCAACATGCTCAACGACATGGGCGTGGCCGTGTACGAGCAGGCGCCTGACGCCGAAACCCTGCTGCTGAACAACACCGGCCCTACGGTCGCCACGGAAGAAGAAGCCGAAGAAGAAGCCGAAGCCGCGCTGTCCACCGTCGACAGCGAATTCGGCCGGACCACCGACCCCGTGCGCATGTACATGCGTGAAATGGGCACGGTTGAGCTCTTGACGCGCGAAGGCGAAATCGAAATCGCCAAGCGCATCGAGGGCGGCCTCATGAAGATGATGGAAGCCATCTCGGAAAGCCCCGCCACCATCGCAGAAATCATGCGTCTGGGCGAAGAAATCCGCGAAGGCAAAATCGTCATCTCCACCGTGGTCGACGGCTTTTCCAACCCCAATGAAGCYGACGACTATGTGGCCGAAGAAGACTTTGACGAATTCGACGAAGAGGACGACGACGACGGCAAGGGCGGCTCCAAGGCCCTGACCAAGAAGCTCGAAGAGCTCAAGAAAGAAGCACTCAGCCGCTTCGACAAGATCGCCACCCTGTTCGAGAAGGTCCACAAGACCTACGACAAGGAAGGCTACGGCACACCGACTTACGTAAAGTCGCAAAAAGCCCTGAGCGACGAGCTGATGACGGTGCGCTTTACCGCCAAGACCATTGAAAAGCTGTGCGACATGCTGCGCGGCCAGGTGCTGGACGTGCGCAAGAAAGAGCGCGAGCTGCGCCGCATCATCGTCGAGAAATGCGGCATGCCGCAGGAAGTCTTCATCAAGGACTTCCCGCCCAACCTGCTCAACCTGAAATGGGTTGAAAAGCAGGTTGCCTCCGGCAAGCCGTGGTCGGTGGTGATGGCGCGTAACGTGCCGCCCATCCAGGAACTGCAAACCAAGCTAGCTGAGTTGCAAGCCCGCGTGGTGGTGCCGCTGGGCCAGCTCAAGGACATCAACAATCGCATGAACGAAGGCGAGTCCAACTCGCGCGACGCCAAGAAGGAAATGATCGAGGCCAACCTGCGCCTGGTGATTTCGATCGCGAAGAAGTACACCAACCGCGGCCTGCAGTTCCTCGACTTGATCCAGGAAGGCAACATCGGCCTGATGAAGGCCGTCGACAAGTTCGAATACCGCCGCGGCTACAAGTTCTCGACCTACGCCACCTGGTGGATTCGCCAGGCCATCACGCGCTCCATCGCCGACCAGGCCCGCACCATCCGCATCCCGGTTCACATGATCGAGACCATCAACAAGATGAACCGTCTGTCGCGCCAGCACTTGCAGGAATTCGGCTTTGAGCCGGACGCCAGCATCCTGGCCGCCAAGATGGAGATTCCTGAAGACAAGATCCGCAAGATCATGAAGATCGCCAAAGAGCCGATCTCGATGGAAACACCGATCGGTGACGATGATGATTCGCACCTGGGCGACTTCATCGAAGACAGCGCCAACACCGCACCGCTGGAAGCCGCGATGCAGGCCGGCCTGCGCGATGTGGTCAAAGACATTCTCGACAGCCTGACACCGCGCGAAGCCAAGGTGCTGCGCATGCGCTTCGGTATCGAAATGTCGACCGACCACACGCTCGAAGAAGTCGGCAAGCAGTTCGACGTGACGCGCGAACGCATCCGCCAGATCGAAGCCAAGGCACTGCGCAAGCTCAAGCACCCTTCGCGTTCGGACAAGCTGCGCAGCTTTATCGACACGCTGTAAACAGCTTTTTCTTCAAAGCTTCTTGAAAGCCCGGCCCCGCAAGGCGCCGGGCTTTTTCATGTCAACACCAAAATCAATGCATATTGACCGCCGATTCGCGCTCATTGCCTGCTGATCTGTTCAGGGGTTTGACTTTCCGTTGTTTGGTTGTATTATGCAACCCTATAAGTTGCTCAGAGCAACCTATAAATCAACCTATAACAATAAAAWAGGAAAATTCATGACCCCACAACAACTCACCAGCACCAGCAAGTTCCTCAGCCTGGTACTGCGGCACAAGCCGTCCACCATCGGGCTTTCGCTAGATGCGGCGGGCTGGGCCAACGTCGATGAGCTGCTCGCCAGGGCTGCGTCGGCAAACCATCCCCTTTCTCGTGCCCTGCTCGAAAAAGTCGTCGAAACCAGCGACAAAAAACGTTTCGCCTTCAGCGACGACGGCTTGCGCATCCGCGCCAACCAAGGCCATTCTGTGGATGTCGAACTTGGCTTGCCGCCTTTGGCTCCGCCGGCAAGGCTTTATCACGGCACCGCATCGCGTTTCCTCGACGCCGTCCTGGCGGAAGGMTTGACCAAGCGCCAGCGCCATCATGTCCACCTGAGCGAAAGCAGCGAAACGGCTACCGCGGTGGGCCAGCGTTATGGTCAACCGGTTCTGCTTGCCRTGGACGCCCAGCGCATGGCGGCAGAAGGTTATCTGTTCTTTCGATCGGAAAACAATGTATGGCTGACCGATCATGTGCCGCCGGTTTACCTCTGCGTTGTTGAGGCCGGGAGCCCTGAGTGAAACTGACTACTGCTCCTTACGTAGAACAGCGACGGGTATGGCCAACAGAGGGTCGGCATGTGTTAGCGCACCACGACGCGGACACCATCGTCGTTTACCAGGCTTATCGACCCAGCACGGCGGCGTACGCCATTGAGCATGGGCAGTTGGGCGGTCCTGACTTCAGCTTCAACCGCATGAGCTGGATCAAGCCAAATTTCTTGTGGATGATGTATCGCTCAGGCTGGGGTAGCAAAGAGG
>NZ_JBFUGX010000526.1:0-2965 GCF_056402675.1 Polaromonas sp. P3_C2
TCGGGAACGCTGATCGTCGTGGTGCCACTTTGCTCCAGCTCGCGGGTATGGCGAACGGTGATGCGCTTGTCTTTTGCGACCACGACTTTGCCGTTTTTGTCGGTGATGTCGAAACGGGCCACTTCACCGCGCATGCGCTCGGCCACGAACTCCATCTGTGCACCGCTATCCATTAGGCGGAAATTGTCGAACACAAAGAAATTGGCCAGGATGGATTCCGGATTCAGACCAATGGCCTTGAGCCGAATCGTGACGGGCATCTTGCGACGACGGTCAACCCGGAAGTACAGGATGTCTTTGGGGTCGAACTCGAAGTCGAGCCACGAACCGCGGTAGGGAATGATACGGGCCGAAAACAGGAGTTTGCCCGAGCTGTGGGTCTTGCCCTTGTCGTGTTCAAAAAACACGCCAGGTGAACGGTGCAACTGGGACACGATCACGCGCTCGGTCCCGTTGATCACAAAAGAGCCCTTGTCGGTCATGAGCGGCACTTCGCCCATATAAACCTCTTGCTCTTTGACTTCCTTGACCACCTTGGACTGCGATGTGGAGGATTCGCGGTCATAAATGATCAGCTGCACCTTGGCGCGCACGGCCGAGGCGAAAGTGAGTCCACGGGTCTGGCATTCACGCACGTCAAACGCCGGCTTGGCCAGGTTGTACTCGATGAATTTCATCTCGACAAAACCATTGTGCGAGACGATGGGGAAAGCGTTTTCAAACGCTGCCTGCAGGCCTTCAACGGTGCGCTTTTGAGGTGCACGGTCGGCTTGCAGGAACGCTGTGTACGCGTCTTTCTGCATTTGCAGCAAATAGGGAACAGTCAACACGCTTTCGCGGTTGCCGAAGCTTTTGCGGATGCGTTTACGTTCGGTGTAGGAATAGGCCATGAGTTCTCCGCGTTGATGGGCTCTGGCGACTCTCGTGCCCGAATACACCACGTATTCAGGCAGCTTGGTGGTTGGCCACTACCAACCATGGCGGACGGTGACGCATTGCACGTCACCCGAACCAAGGCGTTTTCTGCAGTCGGGGTCAGAAAACACTGGAAAGCAGACGGTTAAGTCTGCTTTTCGGTGTGTTCCTTGAAACACGAAAGGCTGGAAGCCCGACTACGGTCTTCCAGCCTTCTCAAACACCAAGAATTACTTGAGTTCGACTTTCGCGCCGGCTTCTTCGAGCTTCTTCTTCGCAGCTTCTGCGTCAGCCTTTGGAGCGCCTTCCTTGACGTTCTTCGGAGCACCGTCAACCAGGTCCTTGGCTTCTTTCAGGCCCAGACCGGTGATTTCGCGAACGGCCTTGATGACCGACACCTTGTTGGCGCCAGCTTCGAGCAGCACGACATTGAAGTCGGTCTTCTCTTCAGCAGCTGCAGCAGCACCGCCGCCACCGCCAGCAGCGGGAGCAGCCATCGCAGCTGCGCTCACGCCAAATTTCTCTTCGATGGATTTCACCAATTCGTTGAGTTCGAGGACCGTCATGCTATCCAGCGCGGTCAAAAATGCGTCTTTATCGAATGCCATTTTGAATTTCCTAAAAAGTTGGGTACAAATTACGCTGCTACAGCTTCAGCTGCTGCGGGGGCATCGGCTGCGTCGCCGCCCTTTTTGGCCGCCAGGGCGCCCAGCACAACGGCCGTACGCGACATAGGCGACATCAGCAAGCCACACAACTGGGCGAGCAACACTTCCTTGGAGGGAATGTTGGCCAGTTGCTTCACGCCGTTCACGTCCAGGGATTTACCGCCAAATGCACCACCGCGAATCACCAATTTGTCATTGGTTTTTGCGAAGTCAGCGACTACTTTTGCAGCAGCCACGGCATCCGTGGAAAAGCCATAGATCAGCGGACCGGTCATCTGGTCGGACACGACTTCGAATGCACTGCCTGCCACGGCACGGCGAGCCAGGGTGTTCTTCAGAACACTCAGGTTCACGCCTTTGTCGCGGGCTTGGCTGCGCAGACGGGTCATGTCAGCGACCGTGATACCACGGTATTCCGCCATCACGAGCGTTTGAGCTTTAGCGGCGAGGCCAGTCACTTCATCAATGACGGCTTGTTTCTCACTGCGGTTGAGACTCAAGGTCTACTCCTTAAAAATGTGTGGTCAGKTTCGGGTGACTTGCATCCCCCTCGCCCTTCAACACGCTCATGTTCAGCGACCAACTGTTTCAGATTCTTTGCAAAACCATCTGCAGCGGGACCGCCATCTGCGTTGGCTGTCTTTCGATTAAGCGGCAAGCCCAAAAAGCCTGCCACGCCAACGGTCTTTGATGACCTGCCGGAGCGAACCCCGGCAGCCCACCACATTGAACAACCCCTGCGGGTTGCCCAAATTTCTGCGATTACGCTGCGATGGTTTGCGTGTCGACGCGAACGCCCACACCCATCGTTGACGAAACCGCAACTTTCTTCAAATACACGCCCTTGCTCGAAGCCGGTTTGGCTTTTTGCAACGCGTCGATCAGTGCAGCCAGATTGCCTTGCAACTTGGCGGTGTCGAACGAGCGGCGGCCAATCGTGCCATGAACAATACCGGCCTTGTCGACACGGAACTGAACCTGGCCGGCTTTGGCGTTCTTGACGGCTTGCGCCACGTCAGGCGTCACGGTGCCAACCTTGGGGTTAGGCATCAGGCCGCGGGGACCGAGCACCTGGCCCAGCGTACCCACGATGCGCATCGCATCGGGGGAAGCAATCACCACGTCGAAATCCATCTTGCCGGCCTTGATTTCAGCAGCAAGATCATCCATGCCGACGATGTCTGCGCCGGCGGCTTTGGCTTCTTCAGCCTTGGCACCCTGGGCGAACACGGCCACGCGCTTGGTCTTGCCGGTGCCGTTTGGCAGCACGACAGCGCCGCGAACGACCTGGTCGGATTTCTTGGCATCGATGCCGAGCTGGACAGCCACGTCGATGGATTCATCGAACTTGGCGACAGCGAATTCCTTCACGAGGCCGAGGG
>NZ_JBFUGX010000527.1:0-2960 GCF_056402675.1 Polaromonas sp. P3_C2
GCACGGTAGACGTGGCCAAGGCCGCCGAGGTGATTGCCGCGGCGCAGCCGCAGGCCGTGATCCTGATCGGGCAGGCCAAGCCCAATGCGGCGTTCATCCAGGCTTTTCGCGCCAAGGGCGTGACCGCCCAGTTCATGGTGCTCAGTGTGTCGTCCGGCCTGCATGCCGAACTCAAGGATGCGGCAGCCGGCGTGATTGCCTCGCAGGTCGTGCCTTACCCGTTTACCGAACTGGGCAATGCCGTCGTGCGTGAATACCAGACCATCATCTCGGCCAACGGCGACAAGAAGTTCAGCTACAACAGCATGGAAGGTTTCCTGAACGCCAAGCTGGTGGTGCGCGCGCTGCAAAAAACGCCGGCGCCGGTTACGCGCGCCAAACTCATCAGCACGCTGGAAACATTTACCAATGAAGACCTGGGCGGCTTTGCGTTGACTTACAGCAAGCAAAGCAATCTGGGTTCGCGCTTCGTGAATCTGACGATGATTCGCGCCGACGGCACCTTCGCCCGCTAAGCGCTTCTTTACGCCGCCGGCGGCGGCGCTTGCGTTTGACCCCGCGCTATTAAATCAGTAGCTGCTGGCGCTTAAGCGGCAAAGGCTGAGAGGCCATTTTCTTGCAGCATTTTCGAGGCTGCAGAGGCCACAGCAGCGGCGCGCCTCAATTGCGCAGCTTGCCGTCGCGCGTCACCATGCCCAGCTCCACGTACTTGCTGCCGTGGTTCTGGCCTGGTGAATAGGACACGACGAAGCCGCCGGTGTCATAACTGCCCATCGCGCTCATCGCAGCCAGCAGGGCTTTGGCATCGCCTGGCTTTTTGYTGCGGCGCATGGCTTCGGTCAGCACCTTTGCGCCAATACAAGCTTCCAGATGGGCGCTGTTCATGGCCTGCTTGACGCCGGCGTCCTGCAGCGCCTTGGCGCATTCCTTGACCACCGGCAACGGGGATGCGGCATTGGGCACGACCTGAGAGATGGACACTCCGGCGCCGGCTTCGCCAGCTGCGTCGATGTATTGCTGCGCGCCCACAAAAGACAGGCTGGACATCGGAATGAATTTGCCCTGTGCTACCACCTGCTTGCTGATGTCAGCCGCGGCGCCGGACAGCACGGTGTTGATGAGGACGTCGGGCTTGAGCGCGAGCAGCTGCGCGACCTGGGCCTCACTCACCTTGGCATTGCGCTGCAGGGAGAAAGCCTCGGGTTTCTTGCCCTGTTTGGCCAGATAGGCAACCACCACGGCCAGATTCTGCTTGCCGACCTCGTCGTCGTAATGCACCACCACCACCTGCTTGAGGCCCAGGCCCGTCCAGAAGGACAGCATTTTTTCAAGCTCGTCGCCGTAGGATGCGCGCAGCGTGTACACCACCGGGCTGGGCTTGCGCACCGGGTTGGCACCGGAAAACGGTGCAAAAAACAGCACACCGGCTTTTTCCGCCTGGGGCATGGCGTCCAGGCTCAGCGTGGCCGACGCATAACCAAACAGGGCCACCGCGTCATTTTCGGCCAGCAGTTTCGTGGTGTTGGCGCCGGCCAGCTTGCGGTCGTTTTTATCGTCGAGCGTCACCAGCTGGATTGGCAGGCCGGCCACCCCGCCTTTGGCGTTGACTGACTTGAAGTAGGCCTGAGCGCCGTCCTGAATGTCGCGTCCGAAACTGGCGTTGCTGCCACTCAGGGGGGCGGACTGGCCGATGACCCAGGCTTTTTGCGCGTGGCTGGCACCCGCAAAAAATACGAGATACAGGCTCAGGGCGCGAAGAACGGTACGTGAAGCCGAAATGTTAAACATGACTCATCCATCAAAAAAATCTGGCTGAGCCAGCGGGAGCTTTCAATGATAGGTTGCCCGAAGAGGAAAAATCCCCCAAGTTCGCACGCTTCGCGAGATGGATACCCACCATGCGCGACGGGGCGGCACTGCGGCGTTGACCGTGCGCAACACAGGGCAACTTCCCGTAAGCTGCAAGTACTACACCCCTGTTCGGACGGGGCTTCTTTTTCAACCCGGGCCGACACGCTGCATGGTGACGCGCGACGGCAAGCTGCGCAATTGAGGCGCGCCGCTACTGTAGCCTCTGCAGGCTCGCCAGCAGCTACTGATTTCATAGCGTGGGGTCAAACGCAAGCGCGGCTGCCTGTGGCCTACGCAGGCACCGGCGTCTTTGGCTTGAAGTCGCACCACGGCGCCACCGCGCACTGCCAGCACTGGGGCTTGCGCGCAATGCACACATAGCGCCCGTGCAATATCAGCCAGTGGTGCGCGTCCACCAGGTATTCGGCGGGCACGCGCTTGAGCAGGCCCAGCTCGACTTCCAGCGGGTTCTTGCCGGGCGCCAGGCCCGTGCGGTTGCTCACGCGAAAGATGTGCGTGTCCACCGCCATCGTCGCCTCGCCAAATGCCGAGTTCAGCACCACGTTGGCTGTCTTGCGGCCTACGCCGGGCAGGGCCTGCAGTGCCTCGCGGCTGCGCGGCACTTTGCCGCCATGCTGCTCCACCAGAATCTGGCACGCCGCCAGCAGGTTTTTGGCCTTGGTGCGGTACAGCCCGATGGTGCGGATGTAAGACTCCAGGCGCTCCAGCCCTAGGTCGATGATGGCCTGCGGCGTGTTGGCCACCGGAAAAAGCTTGCGCGTCGCCTTGTTCACGCCCACGTCGGTGGCCTGCGCACTCAGCAGCACGGCGGCCAGCAGCTCAAATACGCTGGTGTATTCCAGCTCGGTCACCGGCATTGGGTTGGCCGCCTTCAGCGTGGCAAAGAATGGGGCGATGTCTTCTTTTTTCATGCCTCGCAGTGTATCGGCGTGCGCAGGCCGGCGCGCGAAGACCCGTCGGCGTAGCTAGATGCCGACAAACAAAAACGGGGACGCAGGGAAGCGGGGAAGCAGGGAAATGGGGCAGGGCGCTCAGGCCGCCATGCGCGGCACGTCCCATACCGAGCTGGACGGCGCACCGGCCCGATC
>NZ_JBFUGX010000528.1:0-2940 GCF_056402675.1 Polaromonas sp. P3_C2
CAGCGCTTCAACGTTTTCTCGCGGCCTGGCAACCAACGCTGTTTGAAACGCGACAGCAGGCTGAATTCAAAAGCCTGATTCGCTGGGCGATTGATGTGGATCCGATTGCGATTTAAGCAACACGTAACACCGGGCTTTGCCGCGCTGGGAAGGTCTCTCCCTCCGTCACTTGCCGCCAGTCCTCCTGCCCCATCCAGTCGCGCAGCGCCACCGCGCCTTTAGGTGTGATCTCCAGCGCGCGCATACCCTGGCGGCGCAACAGCCAGCCGCGCTCGAGGCTGTGATTGCAGATCAGCGTGCCGAGTTGGCCGGCGACGTGGAAGCGGCGCTCGCTCCAGTCCAGGCACGGGCGGCAGTAAGGCCGTTTGGTGTTGATGCTGGTTGGCGACGTTGACAGCTCAATGCCCAGGCGCGCCAGCACGGCATTGGCCTTGGGGGTGACGTGGCCGGCTTCGCCGTMAAAGGTGATGGCGCCGTCTTCCAGCAGGTGATGGGCAATGGCCACGCCGAGGCGGCCGGCGATGTGGTCGTAGCAGCTGCGGGCCATGCGCATGGCGGCGTCCTTGGGGCCGGGCACCACGGCGCGGCGCGGCGCGGGTGCGTTCTGTGAAGCCAGTTGTGTGATGCCTTCCAGCACCCGGGCCACGTTGACCGAGGCCAGGCGGTGGTAGCGGTGCCGGCCGTGTTGCTCTACGCACAGGAGGCCGCCTTCGACCATCAGGGCCAGGTGGCGGCTGGCGGTTTGCGGCGACACGTTGCCAACGCCGGCCAGTTCGTGGGCGGTGAGCGATCGGCCGTCCAGCAGCTCCATCAGCATGGCGGTGCGGGCCGGCTCGCCGACCAACGAGGCGATGTGCGCGATTTGGTTGGTATTCATCATGGTTTAAGACCTTCTGGATACCAACCTTAGCAGCATCGCAAACCCCATGCTTCGCTCCGGGGCGAAGCATCGCGCACCCTCTTCGCCGCACCATGGAGGCCATGCAGCAGTCGCTGCCTTCTCACACGGAGAACTCCATGGAATTGCCAACGACCTCCGCCCTCCAGCCGCCGGTGCCACGCGCCTTTTACGGCGCCACCGTTGTGCGCGCCGCCTTTGTACTGGCCATCTTCGGCTGGGGTATTGGCTTTTACAGCCCGGCGATTTTTCTGCATGCGGTGATCGCCCGCACCGGCTGGGCGTTGCCACTGGTATCAAGCGCCGTGACCTTTCACTTTTTATTCGGCGCGGGCGTGGTGGCCTGCCTGCCGCGCATCCACGCCCGGCTGGGGGTCGCCGCCACTACCGCTGCGGGCGCCGCCGCGCTGGCACTGGGACTTCTGGGCTGGGCGCTGGCTGCACAGCCCTGGCAACTGTTTGCGGCTGCCATGCTGACGGGCGGCGGCTGGGTCACCATGGGCGCGGCGGGGATCAACGCCATCATCTCGCCCTGGTTTATGCGCGGCCGGCCCCTGGCACTGGCCAAGGCCTACAACGGCGCCAGCCTGGGCGGTGTGATTTTCTCACCGCTATGGGGCGCGCTGATCGCCGCGTTGGGTTTTACCGCCGCCACCTTGCTGGTGGGCGCGGCCATGCTGACCGTGGTGGTCTGCCTGTGTTTTTACGTCATCACGCAAACGCCGGAGCGCATGGGCCAGCAGCCTGACGGTGATGCACCGGGCACACCCTCGCGCACCGTCACCTCTGCGCATGCCAAACCCTTGCCGGGCCGCCTGCTGTGGCGAGACCGCAGCTTTCGTACGCTGGCCGCGGCGATGGCGCTGAGCATGTTTGCCCAGGCCGGCTTGATCACGCATTTGTATTCGCTGCTGGTGTCAGCGCTCAGCACCCAAGGCGCGGGCCTGGCGATGGCGCTGGCCACCGCTTGCGCCATCGGCGGCCGCACCATCGTCGCCAAATGCATGCCGGTGGATGCCGACCGGCGACTGGTCGCCAGCGTGAGCTACGCGGTGCAGATCACCGGCTCACTGCTGCTGGCTTGTGCGGCGGAACACCAGACCGTGCTGATTCTTGCCGGCGTGGTGCTGTTCGGCGTCGGTATCGGCAACACCACTTCGCTGCCGCCGCTGGTGGCACAGGTGGAGTTCGTCAAGGGCGATGTTCCGCGGGTGATCGCGTTGATCGTGGCCATGTCGCAGGGTCTGTGGGCGCTGGCGCCGGCCACGTTTGGCCTGCTGCTGGTCACAGCCGGCGGGAGTCCGGCGCACCTCGGTGCGGGCACAGTCCTTTACTTCGGCGCGACCGTGCTGTTGCAGCTGGCGGCCATCGCCTGCATGCTGGGCGGCCGCAGGCCGGCACCGTAAACACGCGTCAGGAAAGGCGCGGTGTGGAGCCCGGCGCGCAGGCTGCGGCGCGCGCCAGCAACAGTTCGCGCTCGCGCAGGTTGCGGGTGAGCGACGCGGCGCGCTCGAACTCCGCATGGGCTTCTTCGAGCCGGCCGAGCTTGAACAAAAAGTCGGCGCGTACGCTGGGCAGCAGATGGTAGTTTTTCATCAAGGGTTCGGCCAGCAGCGCATCGGCCACCTCCAGCCCCGTCGCCGGGCCGAAAGCCATCGCCAGCGCGACGGCGCGGTTGAGTTCCACCACCGGTGACGGCATGAGCTGCGCCAGCGCATCGTAAAGCGCGGCGATGCGATGCCAGTCGGTGTCGGCGCCCGTGGGCGCACGCGCATGGCACGCGGCAATCGCGGCCTGCAGCGCATACGGCCCCAGCGCACCGCCCAGCGCCTCGGCACGCGCCAGCGCCGCAAGGCCGCGGCGTATCAGGATGTGGTCCCAGCTTGCCCGGTTTTGCTCCAGCAGCAAGATGGGCTCACCCGAAGGCCCGGTGCGCGCCCTGGCGCGCGAGGCCTGGATTTCCATCAGCGCCACCAGGCCGTGAACCTCAGGCTCCTGCGTCGCGAGTTCGGCCAGCACGCGCCCCAGTCGCAAGGCCTGGT
>NZ_JBFUGX010000529.1:0-2936 GCF_056402675.1 Polaromonas sp. P3_C2
GCATGGAGTCGATCATGGTTCCATCCATGTCAAAGATCAGTGCGTCAGTTCCAGATGCACCGAGCGGGGCTTGTAGGGTCATCAGTTACTCCTGTCTCAAAGACGCTTTGATCAATGAAACGTTGAATCCGCCATAACGCCTGGCTATGCTTTTGAAATCAGTGCCTGCCTGAGTCATTGGTAAATATCCTTGTTGTACGCAAAAGGAGGCGGTCTGGAATGTCATTGACGGTGGACTACCGGTTGGCACCTACCGTGCGCCGCCCCAGCTTGCGTTCGCCAACAAGGAACTGGATCAATGCCGTGGCCATAGACATCAGGACGATCAGCACAGTGCAGTACGCCAGCGCCACGCCATAGTCGCCAGTTCCTACCCTGCCAATGATGTAAGTGGTGGCCAGCTCGTACTCGGCCGTCACCAGAAAAATGACGGCGGAAACCGTGGTCATCGAGCGCACGAAGCTGTAGACCAGTGCGGCAACAAGGGCCGGCTTGAGCAAAGGCAGCACCACGCGGCGCAAGGTGGTCAGGCTGYTGGCCCGCAGCATGACAGAGGCTTCGTCGAGGGACCGGTCCAGCTGCTTGAACGATGCCGTTCCGGCCCGAACCCCGACCGGCAGATTGCGAAACACAAAGCACAGGACAATGACCAGGCCGGTACCCGTCAGCTCCACCGGCGGCACGTTGAAAGCCAGGATGTAGCTGACACCCAGCACCGTGCCGGGAATGGCAAACGTCAACAAGGCGGAAAATTCAAACAGGGCCTTGCCCCTGAATTCGGTCCGCGCCAGCAACCAGGCGATCAGCAAGCCGATGCTCGCGCAAACCGGGGCCGCAATGGCCGAAAGCGTGATGGTATTGAACAGGGACGCCCAGGCAGTTCCTGCCCAAAGCAGGCCATGCTCACCCCATTGCATGTCAAACGCAGTTTTGAAGTGCATCAGGGTTAGCGTGTAATCGCGCCCCCAGACTTTGACGAACCCACCCGCGAAGGCGAAGAAATAAACCACCATCGTGAAGGCGAGCCAGGGGCCTGCGACCCAGGTGCACAGGCGGCGCACCCCTGTCGGCAGTGCCATGGGCACGCCGGCGTCGCCTTTGCCGGAAACGGTGGTGAAGCTGGTTTTACCCAGGATGCGCCGCTGCACGAAGAAGACCGTCAACGCAAACGTCGTCAGCACCAGGGCCAGGGCCGCGGCCATACCCTGGTCCAGTGACGCACCCACAATGGCAAAAAAGATTTCCGTTGAAAGGACTGCATAGCCGCTACCCAGAATGATGGGGTTGCCGAAATCGGAAATGCTTTCGATAAACCCCACCAGAAACGCATTGGCCAGGCCAGGCGCCAGAAGCGGCAGCGTGACGGTCAGGAAGGTTTTCATCCGGCTTGCGCGGAGGGTCTGCGCCGCCTCTTCCAGGGATGGGCTGATGCCCTGCACCACGCCACGCATGATCATGAAGGCAATGGGTGTGAAAGCAAACAGCTGCGCGAGCCAGACGCCAAATACACCATAGAACCAGCGGGTGGGCGTAACGCCGAAAGACCACTCCATCAACTGGTTGACGATGCCGGCGCGGCCAAACAGCAGGATCAAACCCAGGCCCACGACAAACGGTGGCGTGATGATGGGCAGCATGGCCAGGGCGTTCAGTGGTTTTTGCAGTCGCTTGCCGGCGCTGCGCTCGGCGATGAGCGCGATCATGGTTCCCAGCACGGTCGTGCCAGCCGCGGTCAGCAGCGCCAGGTACAAGGTGTTCCACGCCACGCCGCAACTGGTCCCGCCACCCAGGCACCCGACACCCCACACGCGCGCAGTACCGACCCGCTCCCACAAGGCCCCCAAGGCAAAGCCTCCGTCTTCGGCATAGAAGGCAGCGGACAAGGACTTGGCGACCGGAAACACCACAAACAGGCACAGCAGTGCCGCGCATCCCACGACCGCGGCGGCCACAAACACGTCGCCACGGAAATAGCCCAGACGCGCGATGCCGGATCCCAGCAGCATGACAAGACAGACCAGGACCACAAAACCGCCCCAGCCGATGCCAAATTGCCCCTGCGGGAGCGTGCCCAGAGCCGCATTGAGCCATTCATACGACCACCCCGTGGCCCCGATCATGAAACCGCTCACACCCAAACCCAGCAGGCCGGTTACGGCGCCTGCCACCAGCACAGCGCCCTGGCGCCTGCTGGCAGGCATCAAGGCGCCGCATCCCGCCACCAGCAGACCGGCCACGCCGGTCCAGAGCCAGTCCCGGCCATGCATGGCAGCCTGCGTCAGCCCGTTGGCCGTCACAGGTTCGGTAAAAAGCCTGGGCAAGGCAAAGAGCAGCGAGCCACTTTGCAGGTAGTACCACGGCAGCGCCAGGTAAGCGGCTAAGCCGATGAGCACCCAGACGTAAATCGTCCGCTGGGTTCGTTCAGTGAATTGGACTGGCATGGGAGTGGCAAAAATAGTGGCAAAGATTCGAGCTGGATCGGCAGCTCTTTAGATTGAAGGTTGTCAGCGTCACGTCGCTGCCGCGTAGATCACTTGGCCTGGTTGAAGACCTTGCGTTCCCAGTTGAGGATCAGTTGCCGGCGAACCGCCGCTTGCCCGTACTTGGCGTAGTCGTAATCAATCAGCTTGATTTTCTTGAAGTCGGGAACACGGGGGTCCATGGGAGTTGCCTTGTTGGAGGGCAACTGGAACTGCTTGACTGCGGCACCAAATTGCTGCGCGCCCGGCGTGAGAGCCCATTCGTAAAATTTCCTGGCATTCGCCAGATTGCGCGCGCCCTTGATGATGGACATGGAGCCTACCTCGACGCCGGTGCCATCGGCGGGCGTGACGGCATCCACCGGAAAGCCCTGCGCCTTTTCACCGGTGACGTCATGGACAAAACTGATGGAAACCGATGCCTCGCCACGGGCAACCGCCTTGATGGGCCCCACG
>NZ_JBFUGX010000530.1:0-2931 GCF_056402675.1 Polaromonas sp. P3_C2
GTCTTAGTGAAAACCATGATCGGAGTAGTTCCCTTGTCCCGCCCGCACATCCTTGCCGTCTCCAAGCTCCCGCCTTTCCTGATGGAGCCGCTCGCTGCGGCCTTCGTAGTGCACGACCGCCTGCACGAGACGGACCCCGAGGCGTTTGCAATGGTCGCGCCGCAGATTCGCGGCATCTCGGGCGGCGGCGAGTCCAAGGTCACGGCCGCGCTGATAGAGAAACTGCCTGCACTCGAAGTGGTGTCGATCTTCGGCGTGGGCTACGACGGCGTCGATGTACCCGCCGCATTGAACCGYCGCATCCCCGTGACGCACACCCCCGGGGTGCTCAACGACGAAGTCGCCGACCTCGCGCTGGGCCTCATGCTGTCGGTGGCGCGGCGCATCCCCCTGGCAGACCGCTATGTGCGTGCCGGCCGATGGGCCGCCGAGGGTCCGATGCCGCTGGCCCGCAAGGTTTCAGGTGCCCGGCTGGGCATCGTTGGGCTGGGCCGCATCGGGCAGGCCATTGCCAGCCGCGCAGAAGCTTTCGGCATGTCCATCGCCTATACGGCGCGCACCGCCAAGGCGGAGCTGCCGTACGCCTATCATCCCACCGCAGCAGCGCTTGCCGCTGCGGTGGATTTCCTGGTGGTGATCACTCCGGGCGGCGCCGGAACGAAACACCTGATCAATGCTGAAGTGCTCAAGGCCTTGGGTCCCGATGGTTACCTGATCAATGTTGCGCGCGGCTCGGTCGTGGATGAGGCGGCGCTGGTCGATGCCCTGCAACGCGGCGTGATCGCGGGCGCGGGTCTCGATGTCTTCGAGAAAGAACCGCAGGTGCCGGATGCGCTGAAGGCGCTGGACAACGTCGTGCTGACTCCGCACATGGCCAGCGGAACCTGGCAGACGCGCAAGGCCATGGCGGATCTGGCGGTGGCCAATCTGAGTGCTCACTTCGCAGGCCAGCCACTGCTCAGTCCGGTCCCTGAATGCCAGTAAGAGACTCCTTCGAAAGAGTTCCAGAAGATGAGCCCGGGACCGGGTGCTGTACCGCGGGTTTTCCATAGAAAACCGGCGTTTCAATCATCATATGATAGCAAGCGCTAAGAGCTGAGCGACCCGGTTAGACAGTTCAACAACCACAGGAGACAAAGCAATGAAGATCAGGACAATTCTTGCCAGCGCGATGATCGCGGGGGGCCTGCTCGCAGGCGGCCACGCTGTCGCGCAAGACAAGCTCACCGTCTGGTGGGTCAAGGGCTTCTACCAGGCGGAGGACCAGGCACTCTTCGACGCCATCAAGAAGTACGAAGCCAAGCACAAGGGTGTGAAAATCGAGCTGTCGCAGTACCCGATCCAGGACATGATCCCCAAGACCGTGGCTGCGCTGGACTCTGGTAACCCGCCTGACGTCGCCTATGCCGACGTGTATGACTTCCAGGTCACGAGCAAGTGGGCCTATGACGGCAAGCTGGAAGACATCTCCAGCGTGATCAACCCGATCCGCGCGCGTTTCGCCCCCAACACGGTGGAGACGACGTTCCTGTGGAACGACGCAGCCAAGACCCGCGCCTACTACGCCTTTCCGATCAAGCAGCAGACCATGCACATCGAGTACTGGATCGACATGCTCAACGATGCGGGCTTCAAGGAGTCCGACATCCCGACCGATTGGAAGGGCTACTGGTCTTTCTGGTGCGACAAAGTGCAACCGGCTTATCGCCAGAAGAGCGGCAACCGCACCTTCGGCATCGGCCAGCCCCTGGGCGTGGACTCGAGCGACTCGTTCTTCTCCTTCCTGACCTTCATGGATGCGTACAACGTGAAGCTGGTGAGCGACAGCGGCAAGCTGCTGGTCGATGACCCTAACGTTCGTGCCGGCCTGATTGGCGCGTTGACCGACTACACCGCGCCGTACACCAAGGGCTGCTCGCCACCGTCGTCCACCAGCTGGAAAGACCCGGACAACAACGTCGCCTTCCACAACAAGACCACGGTCATGACACACAACGCGACGATCTCAATCGCGGCCAAGTGGCTTGACGACGCCAACAACGACAAGCTCAAACCCGAAGAGCGTGAACTGGCGAAGAAGAACTACAACGAGCGCATCCGCACGGCAGGCTTTCCAAACAAACCGGACGGCAGCRAGATGGTCTACCGCACGGCGGTGAAGACTGGCGTTGTCTTTAGCCAGGCCAAGAACAAGGCCCGCGCCAAGGAGTTCGTCAAGTTCCTGATGGAGGAAGAGAACCTGACGCCGTACGTCGAAGGCTCGCTCGGCCGTTGGTTCCCGGTGACCAAGGCCGGTCAGGCACGCCCGTTCTGGCAGGCTGATGCGCATCGCAAGTCGGTGTTCAACCAGTACGCCAACGGAACGGTGGGCTTCGAGTTCGTCAAGAACTACAAGTTCACCGTGCTGAACAACGAGAACGTCTGGGCCAAGGCGGCCAACCGAGTGCTCAATGAGAAGGTGCCGGTTGACAAGGCGGTGGACGAGATGATTGCCCGCATCAAGACGGTCGCATCCAACTAAAAACGAAAGTCCCTCCCCCCGCTGGGGGAGGGTACAAGCCATGAGCACCATCACCCTCGACACACCGGCCACCGCATCGGCCGTCAGAAAAAATGCCATGACTTCGTGGGAGAAGTGGGGAGCGATTCTTGTCATTCCCTACCTTCTCATCTTCCTGATTTTCGTGATCTACCCGGTGGGCTACGGCCTGTGGCTCGCGCGCCATCCGGAGAGTTACGAGCGGCTGTTTGCCGACCCCATTTTCTTCCGCACGGTGATCAACACCGTGATCTTTGTCGTGGTCTCCGTCAACATCAAGATGATGCTGGCACTCGGCCTGTCGGGCTTCTTCCTGAACACGCGCTGGTGGGTCAAGATCCTGTCGATGATCTTCATCCTGCCTTGGGCCGTGCCGTCGATCCCGACCATCC
>NZ_JBFUGX010000531.1:0-2927 GCF_056402675.1 Polaromonas sp. P3_C2
GGGCGACCCTGCGGCGCAGCTCACCTGCTTCCAGCAATGGGCAGATGCGCAAACGCCCGCCAACACACCGGCGCCCAGCCTGACCACAGCGCCGGCCAATGCCCAGACCGGCCAGCCGGCCACCCCGGTGCTGCTGCTGCCATCACTGAACACCGAAGCGCCGGACGGCAAGCCGATCGGCTGCAAAAACACCAGGTACTCGGAACTATCCCGTTTCTGGGAACTGCAGCGCGGCACCGACTGCGATACGTTTTCGCTGCGCGGCTACCGGCCGATCACGCTGGCCGTCTCCACCGCCGACAGCGTGAACACACAGCCCTCATCACCCTCCGCAGGGCATACCGCGCTGACCTCCGTGCCCTATATGCGCACTGAAAACAAAATCCAGCTGTCGGTGCGCACCAAGGTCGCCAAAGGCCTGCTGAAAAGCGGCGACAACGACGACGACGACCATGACTCGGTCTGGTTCGGCTACACGCAGCAAAGCTATTGGCAGCTGTTCAACGGCAGCATCTCGCGGCCGTTTCGCACCACCGACCACGAGCCCGAGGTGATCTACATCTACCCGCACCAGATTCCGCTGGCCGGTGGCTGGAACTACCGGCTCTCGGGCCTGGGGCTGGTGCACCAGTCCAACGGCCAGTCGCTGCCGCTATCACGCAGCTGGAACCGCGTCTACCTGATGGGCGCCGCCGAGAAAACACTGGGCCAGGACTCAGGCCTGATCCTGCAGGGGCGCATCTGGGACCGGCTCAAGGAGTCCTCGGGCAACGACGACAACCCCGGCATCGAAAACTATGTGGGCCGCGCAGAAGTCACGGGCAGCTGGCAGATCAACAAGGCCAACACCGTGGGTGTCACGCTGCGGCATTCGCTGCGCAAGGAGGCCCGCGGTTCGGCCCGGTTTGACTGGATGATGGCGCCGGCCTCGTCGCCCAACTACACCGGCCTGCGTTATCACGTGCAGCTTTTCAGCGGCTACGGTGACAGCCTCGTGGACTACAACCGAAAGCGCAATGTTCTGAGCATCGGCCTGAGCCTGGTGGACTGGTAGGCGCTGGAACGACATTCCGCGGCTTGCTATGGTTTTTATAGCTGATTGCGTTGCTATTTATTAGCCCCGGAGCGCTTTTCGCTTGAGGAATGGGGCGCAAACGTGTCTGCCAAGCGTATCCAGGCACCACGGCAACGGCGCGTCGGCTGATACCGCAACGCCCCCGCTTGCCGTAAGGTGGGGCGATGACTTTTGCCGAGCCCACCACCTTCACGCTGGCCTGCATCGTGGCCGGTGCGCTGCTGATTGCCATGACTCTGGGCGGCTCTTTCATTGCGCGGCTTCCGCTGAGCGCCGCCATGCTGTACCTCGGCGTCGGCCTGGCGGTCAGTCCCGTCGGGCTGGGGCTGCTCAAACTCGACGCCCTCAAGAACACGGTGCTGCTGGAGCGCCTCACGGAGGTGGCCGTGCTGATCTCACTGTTCACCGCCGGCATGAAGCTCGAGTTCCGCGTGCGGGATGGGCGCTGGCGCATTCCGGTGCAACTCGCAACCGTGTCGATGGTGGTCACCGTGGCCGCCATCACCGCACTGGGCGTTTATGTGCTGGATCTGCCCGTGGGCGCCGCTGTGCTGCTGGGCGCCATCCTCGCACCGACCGACCCGGTGCTGGCCTCCGACGTTCAGGTGGCCAATCCGGGCGACCGCGACCGCCTGCGTTTCGGCCTCACCGGTGAAGGCGGGCTGAACGACGGCACCGCATTTCCGTTTGTGATGCTTGGGCTCGRCCTGCTGGGGCTGCACGAACTCGGCGAAGGCGGCTGGCGCTGGTGGGCCGTCGATGTGCTGTGGGCCGTGGCCGGCGGCCTGGCCCTGGGCTGGCTGCTCGGCACGCTGGTGGGCCGCGCCATTCTTTACCTGCGCATGCGCCACCGCGAAGCGCTGGGCTCGGACGAATTCATCGCGCTGGGGCTCATCGGGTTGACGTACGGCCTGGCGCTGCTCTTTCACACCTACGGCTTCCTGGCGGTGTTTACGGCGGGCCTGGCGCTGCGCCGCATCGACGAGCCCGWTGCGCGGCCCGCGCCCCAGGCTGCGGCCGCGCCCGACGAAACGCTGAGCCCCGATGACCAGGAAGCCTCGGGCGCGGAAGCGCCCGCCCACATGATGCGCGCAGTAGAGCGCTTTAACAGCCAGCTGGAAAGCTTCGTGGAAGTCGCCATCGTGCTGGCCGTGGGCGTGCTGGTCGCCACCACACGCTTTCGCCCTGAAGTGCTGTGGTTTATCCCGGCGCTGTTCCTGGTGATCCGGCCGGCGGCGGTTTTTATCGGACTGCTGGGAACGCCGGTCAGGGGTTCGCAGCGCCGCCTGATGGCCTGGTTCGGCATTCGCGGCATCGGCTCGCTGTATTACCTGCTCTACGCCATCAACCACCACCTCCCGCCCGCGCTCGCGCAGCGGCTGCTTTCCATCACGCTCGCGGTGGTCGTCGCCTCGGTGATTGCCCACGGCATTTCGGTCACGCCGCTGATGAAACGCTATGAGGCGCGCAAACCGGGCAAACGCCGCAGGCCCTGAGAAAACGGCCGGTTTGCGTCCCACACAGCGTCACAGAAAGTCATCTTATTGATAACGATAACGATTCTCATTTGTATAATCGCGCTTTGACCGATTAACAAAGACACAGGAGTCGTCGTGAAACCAGCAATCAAACCCGCCATCCTTGCCGCCCTGGTGGCCCTGCTTGCCGTGCCGGCCATGGCCCAGCCCGCAGCAACGGCAGCGGCTGGTACCGCGCCTGGCACAGTGGCGGCACCAGCCACCACGGCGGCCGCCGTGGCAAAGCATTACGCCCACCTGGTGCAATCAAACTATGACGACACGCTGGCCAGCACGCTCATCCTGCAAAAAGCAGTGCAGGCTTTTACCGATGC
>NZ_JBFUGX010000532.1:0-5053 GCF_056402675.1 Polaromonas sp. P3_C2
CTCCACCACCAGCCGCTCGCCCTGAAGGACGATTTTTTCACCGTCGCCCGCATGCCTGGCATACGCCACAAAAGCAGCCCCCACCGCTATCAGCTCGATCCAGGCAAAAGGCATCACCATGGTGGCGCCCTTCAGCCAGAAAAATCCGGCAATACCCAGTGAAACACCGCACAAAGACACATACAGCCAGCCCAATTGGGCCGGTGTGAGTGAACAGTGACGCTTGAGAAGCCACAGCACAGCATCGTGGCTGTGGGCGCCCTGTGCGGGCAAGGTGGCAAAACGAAACGCTGGTGTTGGCTGCAGCATGTGGCAACCCTCAAAAAAACTGCGGTTAACGCTGGGCATTGACCGCATGAGGCTTGGGAACATACCCAAAAATTCAGCTTTGAATTGTAGCCGGGTTTACCTTGCCGCCCCTTCTGAAAACCCATCCACACCGGGGATTGGGCGCGGCTGCGCAACACCTGCCGGGCACCTAGCCGCCGGAGCGCTGGCCCTGCAGCATGCTGCGCATATCGGCGACCGACACCGCGCTGAGCGGACTGACCTTGATCCGCGGCGGCGCCTTGAGCGCGTGGCCATAAATGATTTCAAAGGTGAGGGACAACCGCCCGTCTTCGCCCCTGACGAGATGGCGGGACAGCGCGCTTTCAAGCTGCGCCTTCCAGGCCCGGCTCCGCAGGGCAGGAAACCGCGCCGGGTGAAAATTGCGGCCCAGCTCCCTGATGTCTTCCAGCAGCCTCGCGGGGGTCGCATAGGTGAGCGTGATGCGCTCCATGTCCATCACCGGCTCCGCAAACCCCGTCTGCACCAGCATGTCGCCCCAGTCATGCATGTCGGTCAGTTCATGCCCGGCCGGCGGCCAGCCCAGCTGCGCATATACCTCGCGCAACTCCTTCGCGGTATCCGGGCCCAGGCAGGAAAACATCAGAAAACCGTCCACCTTCAGCGCCTGGTGCCAGCGCGCCAGCAGGGCCTGCGGATCGGCCGATTCGTGCAGCGCCATGTTGGCCCAGAGCATGTCGGCAGTTCCTGCCGGTGGCGCCTCAAAGCGTATGGGGGCCGCCAGCCAACGGCGCGGATTCCACCACGGTTTTGCTATATTTTTGATAGCTTCTTGCGCACGTCCAGAGCTGCTTTCAACCACAAAACACCTTGATTTTGGGTATGCCCCGGCCAGTTTTTCCTGCGCCTGGATCCCTCCACGCAATGCTCCCCAGTGCACCCACGCACGCGGCTGCAGCTTGATCCATTGCAACCGGTCCATCATGCGCCGCGCCACTTCTTCATGAAGCCACGGCGAGGCCAGTGGAGCGGTGCGGTCCCAGCGGCTGACGGCGATCGGGTCGAGCGTGGGTGGGCGCTGTGTAGGGGTCATGAAAGGGAGCAAAAAGGGCAAAGGAAGCGCGGGGCCCGCCGAGGCAAGCGGGGAAGGTACGCGAGTATATTGACACGGTGTTCACACGCCTGCTTGCTCCCGCCACATTCCTGTCCCGGCCGACCGGCCGCTTTGGCGCCTTCCCCGGCTTGGCCAGCCAGTGCGCTGTGTGCCGCAGCTGGCCGGCGCGCCAGGTGTGCGGCGCCTGCGTGGCCCGGTTTGCCTTGGCCGGCCCGCGCTGCCCACGCTGCGCTCTCGCCTTGCCCGGTGACCTTTCCATGGGCCTTCGGGTTGGGCCGCAGCCCTGCGGCGCCTGTGTCAGCCACCCGCCACCGCTGGACGGCGCCTTTGCCGCGGTGCACTATGCCTACCCTTGGTCAGCCCTGATTGCGGGCTACAAATTCGGCGAGCAGCACGGCTGGGCCGCTTTTTTTGCCAAGCTGCTGGCCCGGTCGCCGGGCGTAGCCGGGCTCATGGCAGAACTGACCCCCGGCGACTGGATCGTTCCGGTGCCGCTGTCGGCGGAGCGCCTGCAGGTGCGCGGTTTCAACCAGGCCTGGGAGTTGTGTGTGGCACTGGCCCGGCAAACACGCACAGAGGGCCAAACCGATGCCAGCCTGCTGCTGCGGGTGAAGCACACGCGCCCGCAAAGCCAGCTCAAACGCAAGGACCGGCTGGCCAACGTCAAAGGGGCTTTCCAGGTGGATCCGCTGCGCACGGGGGAACTGCAGGGACGGCGCGTGGTGCTGGTTGACGACGTGATGACCAGCGGCGCCTCGCTGTATACGGCCGCACAGTCCTTGCGGGATGCGGGCGCCGCACATGTTGGCGCCGTTGTCCTTGCGCGGACCGAATAAAAGCCCCCACGCTTTTCACTTCGTGTAATACGCTGCCCCCCGAGGGGGCGCTGCACCTGCGGTCTGGCAAAGCCAGTCCCGCGGCCCCTGCTGGCAAAACCCCCCGATCAAACTCTCGATCACTGGAAGATAACTACGAGCGGGGGCAACATGGCGGGAACAGCCCCTTACCAACGCACCTGTGCCCGCCGCACGACAATCCACCCGCGGCCTGGCGCCAGAGTTACGCGAATCCTTTGCGCCACCGCAGCGCCTCAAAGTGCCCATGCTACCGGGCCAGCGCAGCCTGAACCTCTCCAATACCGTGGCCGTTACCGTGTTTGAGGCCTGGCGGCAAAACGGGTTTTCAGGGTCGCCCGGCATGCGCGGATGAGACATAAGTCCGCTTTTGCCAACCTTTGAACTGGCGCCCCCTTGCCAGGATCTAGGTAAAAACCCTAAACTTCAATCCTTCAAGCCTAAAGTTCTCGCTGCAGGCCCGAACGTGCGGATTGCCACTACCCGGCCCTTCCTGCGTTATCCCTT
This sequence comes from Polaromonas sp. P3_C2, assembly GCF_056402675.1. Classification (NCBI taxonomy): domain Bacteria; kingdom Pseudomonadati; phylum Pseudomonadota; class Betaproteobacteria; order Burkholderiales; family Comamonadaceae; genus Polaromonas; species Polaromonas sp. P3_C2. The sequence continues at coordinate 2,764 of NZ_JBFUGX010000532.1, forward strand.
CCCACCGCCCAGTCCACAAGACTGGAAGGAAAAACACAGTGAATATGGTCATCCAGCGTATTTTCGGCAACAGCACGTCCCGTCTTTCCAGCACCGCCAAAACAGCCAACCGGCTCTCGGTCGAGCAGATCCAGGAAAGCCTGCGCACCCTTTTGCAGGATTGCGAAGATCCGCGCACCTCACGGGTGATCTACAAGATCAGCCTGGCCAAAACCCCTTCCGACCTGTGGCTGCTGCGCAGCGACCTGCACCAATGCATCGCACATGCGCATTCCCAGACGGAAGCGGCCGAACGCATCAACGGCCTGATCRGTGTTTTTGAGGGCTGGCTGCCGGCCAGTCAGCTGACGCGCATCTAGCGCCAGCGGCACATTCAGGGGTATCGCCGCACCAGCGATTCCGCCACGCATACCGGCTTGGGCGAACCTTCGCGCTCCACAGTCACTTCCCAGGTCATTTGCATGCCGGCGTTGTCAATCGCCTCGGCCGCCAGCAGTTTCATGCGTGCCCGCAGACGGCTGCCGACGGGCACCGGCGCGGTAAATCGCACCTTGTTGAGCCCGTAATTCACGCCCATGCGCGAGCCGGCAATCTCAAACGACGACTCGAAAAACCGCGGCAGCAGTGACAAGGTCAGGAACCCATGGGCAATCGGCCCGCCGAACGGGCCGGCCGCCGCCTTTTCAGGGTCCACATGAATCCACTGGTGGTCGCCCGTCGCTTCGGCAAACAGGTTGACCTGTTGCTGCGTGATGGTGATCCAGTCGCTGACGGCGACTTCCTGGCCGGTGCAGGCGGCCAGGTCGGCCAGGGTTTCAAAGGTTTTCATGCCGCCACTGTAGCGACACATAGGGGCACGGCATGTCGGCTCAGCGACAAACCGGCGCGATGCTCAGAGGTTCAACGGTCAAGCCACCGGCAGATGCCCTGCCACTGTTCCATGTCTTTTTCAACACGGCTGGGTGCCACGTCAAACACCGTCAGCCCCCGAGCGGCCAGGTGAATGTAGTTCTGCGTGTCGCGCAGGTAACCCAGCACCGGCAAACCCAGCCCTTCGACGAAGCTGCGCAGCTTGTCGGCGGCAATCGTGCGTGAATCCACGCGCATGCCGACAATGCCCACCTGCATCTTGCCGGCGTGCTTGTGTTCCGCCAGTTGGTCCAGGAAGGTGCGCGTGGCAAAGATGTCGAAGACGCTGGGCTGCAGCGGCACGATGACCTTGTCGGCCAGCTTCAAGACATCGTTAAAGCGCGAGCCATGCAACCCGCCGGGCGTGTCGAGCACCACATGCGTCGTGCCCTTGGGGGGTTTGACGATCAGGTCTGCATTCACATCCCAGGTGGCAATCGGCCGGGCGGCGGGCGGCCGCAGCCCCAGCCACAACCGTGAAGACTGCTGCCGGTCGGCGTCTCCCAGCATGACCGCATGGCCCTGGCTGGCAAAGTATCCGGCAACGTTGGTGGCCAGCGTCGTTTTGCCGACGCCCCCCTTCGGATTGGCGATCACAACCACGGGCATGCGAATCTCCTCGGTTTGGAACTTGTCGTTCCTGGGAACTCTTGGTCTTGCTTTTCCGCTATGGTAACGRCATGGACACAGTTCTCACAACCACTGATAAATCGGCGGGCAACACGGCAAATCCTGATATTTATGTCATTGCAGCCCATCCCGCCTGGCGCGAATCACGGGTCAACCGCCCGCTGATGGAGGCCGCGAAGGCCCTGCCCCGTGTCCGGGTGCAAGACCTGTACTCGAGCTATCCCGACTACGCCATCGACGTGCCCAAAGAGCAGGCCGCCCTGGAAAGCGCGCAACTGGTGGTGCTGCTCCACCCCATGCATTGGTACTCGATGCCCGCGCTGCAAAAGCTCTGGCTGGACGACGTGCTCACCTACGGCTGGGCCTACGGCGAAGGTGAGGAGGAAGGCGCAAAAGGCCGGGCACTGCAGGGTAAAGACCTGTGGCTGGTTGCCACCACAGGCGGCCCCGAAACGTCCTATCACCCACAAGGCTACAACCGCTACTTTTTTGATGCCTTCCTGCCGCCGTACGAGCAAAGCGCCGTGCTGTGCGGCATGCGTTTTTTGCCGCCTCTGGTGTTGCACGGCGCCCACAGCGTTGACAGGCAAACCGTTACCGATCACATCGCAACCTTCCGCCAGCGCCTGCAAAGCTACCCCGACTGGCCTGAACTGGAAGACCTGGAGCAATGTGCCGCCTGCGTGGTTCCGATGAAGGATCGGCCTGCGCCAGAAGCTGCGGCCGACTTGCCGAACGGACACGCTGCGCG
>NZ_JBFUGX010000533.1:0-2924 GCF_056402675.1 Polaromonas sp. P3_C2
AGGGCATCCACTACAAAAACCGGCCCGCAAACAGCAACCACGGTGCCGCCATGCTGGTTTTGGCTGCGCAGGCCTGCGCGCAGGCAGATACGTCAGCTGGTTTCTTTCACCTTCAGCAGCGTTGCGCCGGGCTCACGGTGGCGCACCGGTTTTGTCACGCACCAAATTCGCGCAGGGCGCGGGCCCTGCCTCTACCTCTGCTGGCTCAGGCCGGAGACGAGATGTCGGCCAGTGACTGCCCCACATCCTCTTCGTCCTGGCCCTTGACCGCGATATCGCCGATGGAAATGATGCCGGCCAGGCGCTGCGAGCCGTCCAGAACCGGGAGACGGCGAATCTGGCGGGACGCCATGTCTGCAAGGACCGTGTCGAGGTCGTCAGTTTCACGTGCGGTATGTATGTCGGTGCTCATCACGGTAGACAGCGGCGTGCCGCCGTTCAGGCCCTCCGCGAMGGCGCGCAGCACGATGTCGCGGTCGGTCACCATGCCGAGCAGCTTGTCGCCCTCGCACACAGGGATCACGCCCACGTCGAGCTCGCGCATGGCTTTCGCGGCGTCTGCCACGGTATTGCCGGGGGCCATGGTTCGCACGTTGCGGGTCATCACGTCGGTGACGGTCGTCATAAAAATACTCCTTGGATGGGTGAGCTTGGGTCTGGGCTGGGCGATATCGGAACGACATCGCCGTCTGCAGCCAGCATGCCCCGCGCGTGCGTGTTTTTTCCGGTCATGGGTACCCGAGCGGCCGTAGGACAAGGCCGTTTGACGTGTTGCGGTCAGCTGTCGGCAGGCGCCCTGCCATGGCGCTCGGCATACAGTGCCAGTTCCACGTCGTTTTTGGCGCCGGTTTTTTCCAGGATGCGCAAGCGGTAGGTGCTTACGGTGTTGGACGCAAGGCCCAGTTGCGTGCCGATCTCGCCCACGGACTTGCCGGCCGTGAGCAGGCGGAACACCTGGTGTTCACGGTGCGACAGGGCTTCGGCGCCGCTGCGTCCCCCGCTGCCGCCGACGGCGCTGGCCAGCGCTTCGGCCGTGGCGGCTGAAACGTACAGGCCACCGGCCGCCACCTTGCGCACCGCGGCAATCATGTCATCGGGGTTGGCACTTTTATTCAGGTAGCCCGCCGCCCCCAGCTTGATACAGCGCACGGCGTACTGCTTCTCAGGGTAGGTGCTGAGCATCAGCACAGGCAGGCGAGGCCAGTTTTTCTTGAGCGCCTGCAGCACATCCAGGCCATCGCGCTCGGGCAAGGCAATGTCCAGCAGCACGGCGCTCAGGCCTTTGTCCCCACCCAACGCGTCGACGCGCTGCAGGATGTCGGGGCCGGTCTCCGCTTCGGCCACCACTTCAATTTCGGGCGCGTCGGCCAGCACCTGCTTGAGGCCTTCACGCACGATGCGGTGGTCGTCGCCGATCAGGATTTTGAGGGTGCTCATAACTGGATCCGAAGGTGAAGGAGAGAGCCGTGGCCGACCCGGCTGGTGATCTCCAGGCTGCCGCCCAGGTGGCGCGCGCGCTCCCGCATGCCCATCACGCCATAAGCATTGGCTGCTTCAAAGGCGGCGGCTTCGGCGCCGCGGCCGTTGTCCTGCACGGCGATGCTGATGTCTTTGGCTGTGGCCCGTATGGTGATGGCCACGCGGCTGGCAGCCGCATGCCGGCCTACATTGCTGAGCATTTCCTGGAAGATGCGAAAGATGGCAATCGCTGAAGCCTCGGGCAGCGGTACCGCATTGGCCACGTCCATTTGCCAGTCCAGCGCCAGTTCGGCCGACTGCACGAATTCATGGGCCTGCCAGTCCAGCGCCGCCCACAGGCCCTGGTGGTCCAGGATGCTGGGGCGCAGGTCGGTGATGATGCGGCCCACGTTATCGACCGCGCTTTCAATCAGCCGGCCCATGTTCTGGCATTTGCTGCGCATGGTGTCGCGCATGGCCTGCGCGTCGCCGGGTTCGCGCTGCTGCTGTTCGCCCAGGCGTTTGTCGAGCCAGCCCACGTCCATCTTCAGCGCCACCAACAGGCTGCCCAGCTCGTCATGTACCTCGCGCGCGATGCGCGTGCGTTCTTCCTCGCGCACAGTGTGGGTGTAGGCGGTGAGCTCGCGCAGGTGCTGCAGCGCTTCAGACAAGGCCTGGGTGCGTTCGCTGACGCGTTGCTCCAGCACCGCATGCGCCTGGCGCAGTGCGTCTTCGGCCTGGCGGCGCCCTGAGATGTCGACAAAGGTGACCACCGCGCCCTGCACCACGCCGCCTTCGACGATGGGGTGCGACGAATATTCGACCGCAAACGCGCTGCCGTCCTTGCGCCAGAACAGCTCCGTGTCGATGCGGCAAGGCAAGGCCTTGCGAAAAGCGTTGAAGATGGGGCAGAGGTGCTCGGGGTAGTGCTCGCCGCCGGCATGCGAGTGGTGGGCCAGCTCGTGCATGTTGTGGCCCAGCACGTCGGCGGGGGCATAGCCCAGTTGCTCGGCGCCGGCACGGTTGATGAATGTGCAGCAGCCATCCATGTCGATGCCGAAAATGCCTTCGCCGGTGGATTCGAGCAGCTGTGACAGCTTGTCGCGCCAGACAGGCTGGTTGGCGCCGGGAAGGTGGGCGGGTGCGGGCATGGCGTAGTTCGGTTAACCGCCGTAGTCCGTAAATTCGGTAAACATCTTGTCAGGGCAACGCCCGCCGGAGCCACTGCGCTCGTAGTAGTTCCAGCGGTAAGCCATTTCCGTGTTGTCCTGGCAAGCCACGCCCTTGTACAGCTTGCCGTAAGTGGCCCTTGCGCCTGAGGATGACCGGAAGCTGTCAAGACTTTCAACGACCAGCACACCATCTTTGGGATAAACCTTCAGCACGCCGAAAGACGCATTGCTCGGTATGTCGTAGTCCACATAGAGTTCGGTCCGCTCAGGATTCGGGCGCGCCTTCTCTACCAA
>NZ_JBFUGX010000534.1:0-2924 GCF_056402675.1 Polaromonas sp. P3_C2
CGGTCGCCCTATGGTTTTTTGCATGCGGCAAGCGCGTGGCTGGTGACCTTCCTGCTTGCGGACTGCCTGTGGTCGGGTATCGGCAAGGCCGAGCTCTGGCGCACTTCGTGGGCCGGCGTGGTCCTGCTGGTCAGCGCCATCGCGGTGCTGATGCTGCTGGCGGTGTGGGCAGGGCGTGTCAACAGCGCGGCCCTGCGACAGGGCGCGAAGTGGCCCCTCAATCCGCATGCCCAGGCTTACTACTGGTATGCCGCCTTGCCGCTGGCGGTGCTGGTGTTCTGGGGCGCGCTGGTGGCTGCGGTTCACTCGTCGGGTCACACTGCACCGCTGCCTTACATCCCGTTGCTCAACCCGACCGACCTGACGCTTGCGCTCGCACTGGGCGCCCTGGTGTTCTGGCGCCGCGTGCTGGTGACGGCCGCGCCGCCGCCGGGCAATGCGGGCTGGGTGACCGGCCGTAATGCGCTGGTGGCTTTGGCCTTGCTGATGTTTGTCGCCGTCAATACCGTGTGGCTGCGCATCGCCCACCATTTCTTCGGCGTACGCTGGGACGCCGACGCGCTGTTCGGCAGCTTCGTGGTGCAAACCGGTTACGCCATTTTGTGGACGCTGCTGGCCCTGAGCCTGATGGTGCTGGCGCACCGGCGCGTGCAGCGGCCGCTGTGGCTGGTGGGCGCTGGCCTGCTGGGCCTGGTGGTCGTCAAGCTGCTGTTGATTGACTTGTCGAACGCCGGCGGGGCGGAGCGCATCATCGCGTTCATCGTGGTGGGGGTGCTGATGCTGGTGGTGGGCTACTTTGCGCCGCTGCCGCCCAAGGCCGCCGCCACCGCCACTGCGCAAGATGTTTTGCCCGAAGATGCGGGCGACCAGAAGGTAACCCAGTCATGAAAATCAACCAACGCTTTTTAACCCTGGCGCTCTCCACCGCGCTGGCAGCCCCGTTGCTGGCGCTGGCCGCCGACGCCGCGGATGCCGGCAGCGCCAAATCGTATGCTGTTCGCATACCTGTGACGCTGGCGCCTGATGCGCCGTTGCAGCGGCTGGTGGTGCCGGCCGAAGCCCTGGTGCGGCTGCAAAGCGCCGGTTATGGCGACATACGCCTCTTCAATGCGGCGGGTCAGCCGGTGCCCATGGCGCTGGCCAACGTCGCCGCGGAAACGGCTACGCAGGAGCAGCAGGTCAAGCTCACGGCGTATCCCATCCTGGGTGCCGCAGGCGCTGCCGGTCTGGAGGGTCTGTCGCTGCGCATTGAAGAGCGGCAGGGCCGGCGCGTGGTGCAGCTCAACACGGGCAGCGCGGCAGACACCGCGGGCGCGGCTTCATCGCAAAAGGTGCTGGGCGCGCTGCTCGACACGCGCAGCGTCAATGCGCCGGCAGCCCGCCTGACGCTGGACGCCGACCTGCCGGTCGGCCAGCCCGTGAGCTTTAATGTGCAGGCCAGCAAGGATCTGAAGAACTGGCGGCCCCTGGCCGACACCGTGCTGTACCGCGCCGATGCTTCCGCCCCGGCCGCCAGCCTGGGTGACAGCAGCCTGGCGCTTGCCATGGCGGATTTGAAAGACCACTACCTGCGCATCACCTGGGGGGACGCCGCCGTCACCCTGCGCGGCGCCACGCTGGTCACGTCCCGCAGCACGGCCCTGCGCCAGCGCGTGGGCGCCACCATGGCCACGCCGGTGCTGACCCATCCGCATGAGCTGACTTTTGCGTTGCCTTTTGCCACGCCTGTTGCGGCCTTAAAGATCACGCCGCAAGGCAGCAATGTGCTGGTGCCCATCCGCGTGCTGGGCCGTAATGACCGCAACCAGCCGTGGGCGTTGCTGGCCAGCGCCGTGGTCTACCGGATGACCACCGCGGGCAAAGAACAAGCCAGCGGACCGGTCGAATTGCAGGGCTCATCGGTGCGCGAAATGAAGATCGAAGCCGACCTCAAAACGCCGGGGTTTGCCGCCGCGCCTGAAATCGTCCTGCAGTTCGAACCGGCACAGCTCATCTTTCTGGCCAGCGGGCAGGGCCCTTTCACCCTGGCTGCGGGCCTGGCCAGCGCAACGGGGGCAGCAGGCGCTTTTCTGCCCATGGCCAGCCTGATTCCTGGCTACAAGGCCCAGCAGGAAAACTCGCTGCCTGTCGCCCAGGCCGACGTGTCCAAAGCAGACGTCACCGGTGGCAGTGCCGCTGTGGCCGGCCCGCTGGTGGCGGCGCAGCCCCCCAGCCAGGGCATGCCCACACGCAGCCTGGTGTTGTGGGGCGTCTTGCTGGCGGGAGCCCTGGCGCTGGGGCTGATGGCGTGGGTGCTGCTCAGGCAAACCCGGCAGGCTGTGGAGCCCGGTCAATAAGTTTTATACCGCCACTACCTGAAGTCGTATTGCTATTGTTTTGATAGCCCCTCGCGCAGATTCCTATTGGCCTAGAAGCACTTTTGGTTCAAATTTTGCGCGTTTGGTGCTGAAAAATGCCTTCACGTTGCGCACATTCGCGTCGCTGGTGAAAAGCCGCTGTGCCAGCGCAAGGTAGCGCGGCATGTCGGCCACATGTACCACCAGCATGAAGTCCGGCCCCGGTGAGACGCGGTAGCACTGCTGAACGGCGTCGTCCTGCACCACCCGCGCCTCAAACGCTTCCTGCTGCTCGGTGCCTTGACGATCCAGCGTGATTTCGACCAGGGCCGTCAGCCCGTGGCCGGTGAGGGTGGCCAGTTTGTCGGGGCTGAGCAGTGCGATTTCACGCTCCACCAGCCCGGCATCGCGCAGGCGTTTCACGCGGCGCAAGCAGGTCGGCGGCGAGATATGGACGCGTTCGGCCAGCGCCTGGTTGCTCAGCGATGCATCGGTTTGCAGGCTGGCCAGTAGCTTCACGTCAACGTCATCAATGGTTATTTGTTCCATTAAGTGAATATAAATGAAATTTAATTCTATATACTGAAG
>NZ_JBFUGX010000535.1:0-2919 GCF_056402675.1 Polaromonas sp. P3_C2
GTGTAGCTGGAGATGGCGGTTTCGCCGATCTTGATGGTGGCCACGGTGCCGGCGGGTGCGACAACGTTGTCATAGCTCACCGAAGCGCCTGCCAGCACCTGCTTGGCGATGTCGCAGGAACTGGTGAATTTGACGGTGCCGGTCGGGTTGAACTGGAACGAGCACTCTTTCGGGTCGGCGGTCACAACCACCTTGTTCTTGGCTTGTGCCGCGGCCAGGTCAGGATTGGCGGCTTTGGTCAGCGCGGTGAACACCGGGAAGTAGGTGACCACAGCCAGCAGGCAGCCGGCCATGATGATGGGCTTGCGGCCGATCTTGTCGGACAGCGTCCCGAAAATCACGAAGAAAGGCGTACCCAGGATCAGCGAATAAGCCACCAGGATGTTGGCCGTGGGGCCGTCGACCTTGAGCGCCTGCGTCAGGAAGAACAGCGCGTAGAACTGGCCGGAATACCACACCACAGCCTGGCCGGCGGTCAGGCCGATCAGCGCCAGGATCACGATCTTCAGGTTTTTCCACTGGCCGAAAGATTCGGACAACGGTGCCTTGGAGGTTTTGCCCTCAGCCTTCATTTTCTGGAAGGCAGGGGATTCGTTCATCGACAACCGGATGTAGACCGACACGGCCAGCAGCAGGATGGACACGATGAACGGAATGCGCCAGCCCCAGTCGGCGAATGCGACTTCGCCCATGGCGGTACGCACACCCAGGATGACCAGCAGGCTCAGGAACAGGCCCAGCGTGGCTGTGGTCTGGATCCAGGAGGTGTAGGCGCCGCGCTTGCCCTGTGGCGAGTGCTCGGCCACATAGACAGCTGCACCGCCGTATTCACCGCCGAGCGCCAGGCCTTGCAGCATGCGCAGGGCAATCAGGATCACCGGAGCGGCGACACCGATGGATGCATAGTTGGGCAAGAGGCCGACGATGAAGGTCGACAAGCCCATGATCACGATGGTGACCAGGAAGGTGTACTTGCGGCCGATCATGTCGCCCAGGCGGCCGAACACCAGCGCGCCGAAGGGGCGCACGATGAAGCCGGCTGCAAAAGCGAGCAGCGCAAAGATGAAGGCAGAGCCTGCATCCAGTCCGCTGAAGAACTGCTTGGCAATGATGGCTGCCAATGAACCGTAGAGGTAGAAGTCGTACCACTCAAATACGGTGCCGAGCGAGGAGGCGAAAATCACCTTCTTCTGCTCGGCTGTCATCGGCCTGTTGTCGACGGCTGTTGCCATGATGTTGTCTCCAAAATAATGAGACTTCCGGTATGGAAGCTACCTTCATTATTTTGGTTGTGGCTGACCTAGCTCTGACGTGAAACTAACAGGAGCTTTCACGAAACTTATGCGTGGCTGACAAGTCAAGGGGAAACCCTTGAAGAACTTTTCAGCATGCGAAGCACCTCAGGGAAAACGCTTAAAACCTTCTTAGGTACCGCGTTTGATGCCCGTCGCAACCTTACACGCGGCATTCCAGCCATCACCCTCAAACCAGGGGCTGCCGAGCAGGTACTCGCGCAGCATCGGCAACGCATCCAGGCCCCAGAAAATTTTGCCGTCGACCTCAAACGCCGGCACACCAAAAACGCCTTTGGCAATCGCCGTTTCCGTATTGCTTTTAAGCTGCGCCTTCACGCCCTCGCCCTGCACATCGCGCGCCGGCGCAAGCTGCTTGAGCAGCGCTTCGTAACGGGCCGCATCGCCGGCTTCACCGCCTTCGCCCCAGACATGGCGAAAGATGGTTTCGCACGCATAGCGGTTAGGTGCACCGCCCTGCCCCTCGGGGCCGCAGGYCACAGCCAGGCGCAGCAAAGGCAAGGGGTTGAAGGGATGGCTGGCCGGCATCTTCATCGCGATACCCAGGCTGTGCGCCAGCCACAGCACCTGCCGGTAGGTCCAGTCGCGTTTGGGGACGATCTCCGCAGGGCCCAGCTGGCCATAGTGCTTGAGCATGCCCGCGAACAGCACCGGCGTGTACGCCACGCTGTAGCTCACACCCTTCAGCGCTTCTGGAAGGCGCTCAAAAGCCAAAAAGGCATAGGGCGAAATGACGTCGAAGTAGCATGTGATGTGCTTGATCGCGGGCGCATCACCGGCTGCCGGCTTCATCGTTGTGTTCTCGCCGGTCATGGCTGCACCGCAGCCATGCGCTGCCCTATGGATGTCCAGATATGGCGCTTTGCGGTGTCGTCGGCCCCGCTCCACTGCGCGATTTCATCGCGCGTGCGAAAGCAGCCTTCGCACAGGCCCGACGCCGCGTTCATGCGGCACACGGAAATGCAGGGCGACGGAACGTCCGGCTCATTATCGAGTGTGGCCGCGCGCAGAGAGACCAGTTCGATCGCGTGCTTCCTCGCCAGTTTGTCTTCGTCCACATTCACCGCAAAGTCTGCCACCGGCGCGCCCGTCAGCAGCTCAAGCTCCTGCGGCGACAGCTGGAACACCGCATGCGGATGGCCCGCGGCCGCCCACACGGTTTCAAAGCGGAACAGCGAGCGGTCAATCAGCGTCACGGAGGGCGTGGCATGCGCCAGCGGCGACACACCGCCTATGGAGAACCCCGTGCGCGCCTTCACAAACTCCGCATCGGCCCGTGCCAGGCGCTTGCCATCGATACACACCATGGCCTCGACCTTTTTTTCATCAACCCGTTGGTCGCCGGACGTCACCACCAGCACGGCGGCATCGTCAGACTTTCGGCGAAAAATAATGCTCTTGGCAATCTGGCCCACCTGCACACCCAGTGCATCGGCTGCCTGCTGCGCGGTGCGCGCGGCATCGTCGAGCATGACGGGTGCATGCAGGTGGCCGCTGTCCAGCAGTACAGCGGCAACCCGCTGCACGCCCTCCGGTAACGCTTTCAGTTCAGCACCACACATGTCAATTCATTCGTTTGTTAAGAAGCGCGGTTGCCGCGCGGGAG
>NZ_JBFUGX010000536.1:0-2916 GCF_056402675.1 Polaromonas sp. P3_C2
CGGCCAGCAAGCCTGTCGCGATGATCCCCAACTGCGCCGCCACGCGCCACGCGCACTTCGTGATGGACGGCAGCGGCCCGGTCTACCTGGACCCGCCTTCGCTGGATCTCTGGCCCAACGTGAACTGGACGCCCGACTACAAGAAGAGCAAAAAGGTCGATCTCAACACGCTGACCAAAGAAGAAGTTGCCAGCTGGAAGCCCGGCCAGACCTTGCTGCTCAACGGCAAGATGCTGACCGGCCGCGACGCGGCGCACAAGCGCATTCAGGACATGCTGGGCAAGGGCGAAAAACTGCCGGTGGATTTCACCAACCGCGTCATCTACTACGTCGGCCCGGTCGATCCAGTGCGCGATGAAGCCGTAGGACCTGCCGGCCCGACCACTGCCACCCGCATGGACGGCTTTACTGAAATGATGCTGGCCSAGACCGGTYTGATTTCRATGATCGGCAAGKCCGAGCGCGGCCCGGTCGCCATCGAAGCCATCAAGAAGCACAAGAGCGCTTACCTGATGGCCGTCGGCGGTGCGGCCTACCTGGTCAGCAAGGCCATCAAGACCGCCAAGGTGGTGGGCTTTGCCGACCTGGGCATGGAAGCGATCTATGAGTTCGACGTGATTGACATGCCCGTGACCGTGGCGGTGGATGCGGGCGGCACCAGCGCGCACATCACCGGCCCAGCCGAGTGGCAAAAGAAAATCGCCACCGGCGAGTTCAAAAACATTCCCGTCGCAGCCGCGTGAGCGAAGGCCATGCCGGCGCCGACCGGCCGGTCGGCGTGTTCGACAGCGGCGTGGGCGGCCTTAGCGTCTTCAAGGCATTGCGGGCCGAATTGCCCGCGGAGTCCTTCGTCTACCTGGCCGATGCGGGCTTCGCGCCTTATGGCGAGCGCGGCGACGCTTTTGTCATTGAGCGCACGCGCGCCGTCGTGCGCAAATTGCGCGAAGAGCATGCGATCAAGGCACTGGTGATCGCGTGCAATACCGCGACGGCCGCCGCCGTTCACCTCGTACGAACCGAGCACCCAGACTTGCCGCTGGTCGGCGTCGAACCGGCGCTCAAGCCGGCCGTCGCGTTGAGCAAGACACGCCGCATCGGCGTGATGGCGACGCGCGGCACGGTGGCAAGCGCCAAGCTGCGCGCCCTGCACGATTCGCTGAAAGGCCAGGCCGAGTTCATCCTGCAGCCGTGCGACGGGCTGGCCGATGCGATCCAGAACCATGATGTTGCGCAGATCGGTGCTTTATGCCGTGAATACACGCAAGCGATCGGACCCTTCGGCGGYCAGGCCGGGCAGGTCGATACCCTGGTGCTGGGCTGCACGCATTACGCCTTCGCGTGGGACACACTGCAGAAAATGGTGGGCACCGACGTTCGCCTGATCGAAACCGGCGAGCCGGTCGCGCGGCAGACACGCCGTTTGCTCGAAGCCGCCGGGCAGCTGCGGCAAGGCGCCGCATCCGGCCACATCACTTTGCTGACAACGGGTCAACAGGAGGCACTGAACGCAGCCGCACGACGCTGGCTGGGCCTGCAGCTATAGCACCACAGCGCCGGCTGGACTCGCCGGCGCTGGTACGCATCGACTCAGTGATGAGCCGAATCCGTTGAAGAACTGAAGTTATTGCGGCTTCAATCCCACGTTACGCGCCAGGGTGCGCCAGCGCTCCGACTCCGCCCGAAGGAATCCACGCAACTGGTCGCGTGAAGTACCTTTCATTTCCACGCCCAAAGCGGACATACGTTCCACCACCTTGAAATCCGACATCGCACTCAGGAGTTCGAGGCGAAGCCGCTCGGTAACTTCAAGCGGCGTGGTCGCTGGCGCAACAAGCGCCCACCATTGCGCCACATCCATGTTCTTCAAGCCGAGCTCAGTCATCGTCGGCAAGGAGCGCAGGATGGGGACGTCCGAGCGCTTGCGGCCCGTCACCGCCAGCGCCTTGACCTTTCCGGAGGCCATGAGGCTGGAGCCGGTCGCCAGCGTGGCGAAATAAGAAGACACCTGGCCGGCAGCCAGGTCCACCATCGCCGGTGCGCCGCCGCGGTAAGGCACCATGTTGAACTTGATTTTGGTTTCCTGGGAAAACAGCTCGCCCACCAGGTGGCTGATAGACCCTGTGCCGCTGTTCGCCATGGCAGGAGGCCCGCCCTTGGCGGTCGAAGAAGTTTTCAGGAAAGTCTTGAAGTCGCTGTTTTCGGGGCCCATGCCGGTAAACAGCACCATGGGCGATGTACCCACCAGCGTGATCGGCGTGAAGTCGCGCAGCATGTCGTAAGGCAGGTTGGCAACAACTGCAGGCGCGTACACGTGCGACAACTCCACGATCGCCAGCGTATAGCCATCGGGTGCCGACTTGGCGGCCTGGTCAATGCCCACGTGGCCCGCGCCACCCGGCTTGTTGTCGACGATCACGGGTTGCTTCAGCCCTTCGCTCAGCCGCTGTGCGAGCACGCGGGTAATGGCATCGGTGCTACCGCCCGTTGCCCAGGGAACGATGATCTTGATGGGCTTGTCGGGGTAGGCAGCCCATGCGGGCGCAGCGCCAAGCGCCAGGGTGGCTGCGGAACCAGCAAGCAGCGTGCGCCGCTTGATGGGGAATGTTGAAACTGACATGAACTCTCCTTGCATTGATCGGATACGCGAGACAACCCCACCTCCTCGTGGGCATCGTCAGCGTCCGGCGAGCGTACACCGCAGATGACGCATGCGCCGTGTTACCACGCAGATACAGCCGCTACTTGTGGCTCGCGTCCAACGTTTTCGCGCGTTTATTTTTTGTGATCTCACGATGCCGGAAATTCACATGCGCACACTTTTCAGCAAAGTAATTAAAAAGTCTGCAGCGCATTCGCGGATGCGTTTTCCCTCCGGAATTCCGGCCGTTTGCTTTTTCAGACGGCGCTTAAATTTCC
>NZ_JBFUGX010000537.1:0-2913 GCF_056402675.1 Polaromonas sp. P3_C2
GCCCCACTCAGCGCAGAACGCGCAGGAAACATGGCGATCCTGATCAGGCCCGGGTGTTTATATTGGTTCGGTGCGTAGCATTTTGTGACCTCGCTTGTCCTACATGACAGGCCGTACCGGACCGACGCCGCGTCCCACTCTCCCCTCGTAAATTGGAATTAGCTGGCAATACGGCCAGCCATTTACCAACCCTGATTGCCTGTGATGGGCATGACTTAAGGAGCAAGACATGAAGTTTTCCAAATCCCTGGCCTCTGCCGTAGCCGCCGCCGCTGTTGTGAGCACCATTGGCCTGGCATACGCCCAGACCGAAACCCCGACGGCACCGGCTGCGCCTGCAGAATCGTCCGGCCAGACCATGCAAAATCAGGACACCACCACCCCTAGCAGTGCGGCACCTGCCACCACGACTGAAAGCAACACGGCTGGCTTCCAGACCGAGCGCCCAGCACAAGCTGACCGCAACTAAACCCAGACCGTCATGCGCCTTGGTGTGACGCCGCTCCGGCTTGCCGTGTCTTTTAAGGCGCGGCTTCCGGAGCGTTTTCACATGGCTGCCGGATCGTCATTGTTTTAGCGCAGGCCATGCGTCGTATTTTCATGGACATGTTTGTGTCGCCCGCGCGCGGGTCTTCCCCTTCAACTGGCGGAAGGCCCCCGGCCGGCGATGAGCCCGGCACCAGCCGCGCAGACGTTCTTGACGGCATCAAGCAAGGCATCTTGCTGGGCTCCGCACTGCTTGTCCTCACATTGCCGCTTTTTCATGCCCGTCCGGTTTCCTCTCCGGCCCTGAACCCCGTCCCTTCCAGCGCCTTGCAGTTGGCGCCGTCTTTGCGCTTCGCCGATTTTGGTGAAGAGCCCGCGTCGGATGAGGCGCGGCAGGTCGCCAATTGGGTGGTTGCTTCCGGGGACAACCGCAGGCTTTTCTTTGTCATCCTCGACAAGATAAATACCAAGGTTTTTGTTTTCGAACCCTCCGGCAAGTTGCGCAGCGCCACGCCCGTGCTGATCGGTGCGGCGGTCGGCGATGATTCCGTGACCGGTATCGGCGGGCGGCCCATTGCGCAGGTGCAGCCCCACGAACGCACCACACCGGCGGGCCGGTTTATGGGGGAGCCTGGCCGCAACACCTTGGGCGAAGATGTTGTCTGGGTGGATTACGAGGCGGCTGTTTCCATGCACCGCGTGCGAACACTGGAGCCCAAAGAGCGCCGGCTGGAAAGGCTTGCGTCTCCCGGTACCGAGGACAACCGTATTTCCTACGGGTGCATCAACATGCCGGTGGCATTTTTCGAAGATGTACTCAAGCCCGCGTTCAATGCGAGCTATGGCGTGATTTACGTTTTGCCGGAAATCAAACCACTGGCTGAGGTTTTTCCTGCCGCCCATGCGCTTGCCGCAAAACAGGGGCTTCGCCCCGCCGCCTGACACCGCCTGCTCGCTCTTTCGATCACCTCGCGCGAAGAGCGAGTTGTAACAACCCCTGACGTATTGTTGCGCGCTCGCATCTTCAATGCGGAAAATGCCCACATGTGGTCGCTGTTACCAAATTCCTGAGTAGCTAAATTTGGCTGCAAAAAAAGCATGCATGGCAATGCAGTAAACGATTTGTTGCTATTAAAAGCATAGCAAAAATCCGGAGGATTTCAGGGTTTTTCCGTTGTGAACATTTTCTTGCATCGCTAACATGGTGCAACCACAGCCGGGCTCCTACCCAAAAGGTTCGAGGCCGGCTTTTTCATGTGCTCCGCACAAGGCAATGAATTCAACCCACGGGATCAGGATGTTGTTCAAAGGAAAGGCACTGCGCGCAAAAACCGTCTGCACGGCGGCCATTGCCTTTCTCGCTGCGATTCCCGCATGGGTGTCCGCCACTCCCACAGACCTGCAACCGGTGCGCAGCCCCGATGCCGTGATGCCGGTGCCGGGTGCCGGCAATTCCGCTGACATGACACTGGTGGCGGCATCGGCCGATGCACGCTACGCCCTGYGCTGGATCATGAACGCACGCGATAACCAGGGCCTGCCATTTGTGGTGGTTGATAAAAAGGGCGGGCGCATTTTTGTGTTTGACGCCACGGGGCAATTGCGCGGCGCATCGCCGGCATTGACCGGCCTGACACCCGGCGACCACACGGTACCGGGCATGGAGCAGCGCAACGTCGCCAGCCTGCGCGCAGACGAACGCACCACGCCGGYGGGCCGTTACGTTTCGGAGCCCGGCCACAATCTTCACGGCGAGGCTATTGTGTGGATCGACTACACGGCCAAGCTGGCAATCCACCGCCTTCGTCCTGCAGCTCCGGCAGAACGCCGCGCAGAGCGGCTGGCTTCTGAAACACCTGACGACAACCGCATCTCGCTGGGGTGTGTCGTAGTGCCCGTCAATTTTTACGAAGCCGTCGTGAATCCCGTGCTGGGGAAAAGCCATGGCGTGGTGTACGTCCTGCCTGAAACCCAGCCCGTGCAGCGCATGCTGGGCGCGCTGCAATTCAGCCAGCGCTAACTAAATTCCCATAACAGCTTCGCTAACGCCTCTGCGGCCTCTGCGCGCCTTGACGCTGCCGGCCCCCTGGCCTGTGGTTTATGGCAACTGTCAGAACGGCAAACAGTATTCCTTGCTGATTGAGATGGCAAGATTGCTATCATTTTAGGAGCTGCTGGCGCCTGTGCCGATTGACCTGCAGGTCAATTTTCCTTGAATTCCGGGTGTTTCCCTGCTGGACTGCAAGCGGCCAGGGTCCACAACTACACGCGCGTCAGCGATTCCTTACTTGCAGCAAGCCTTCAGGCTGGCATGGCCGCCCCCGGACGCAATCTACATTGAAGTTGTCTTCAATTTGACAACTTTCAGGAGAATCAAATGCCTCTCATTGCCTGGTTACTGGGTGTTCCCCTTAGTGTGGTTCTTAT
>NZ_JBFUGX010000538.1:0-2912 GCF_056402675.1 Polaromonas sp. P3_C2
GTTGGGGTGTCAGCAGGAACAGGCCTTCGCGCACGCTGGCGAGAATCTCCCGGTTTTCTTCGGTGGCAGCTTCAATCGCGGCGTCTGAAGTTTTGAGGCGGCGCAGGAACTTGAACAGAATGAAGGCGAAATTCAGCAGTGCCAGCACGATACCGCCGGTTTGCACCATGCGCAGCACGCTGGCACGCGAGGCGCCTATCTGCTGCGTTTCGGTCACGAAGTCGTTGGCCGCGCCCAGCAGCTGGATGTTGTAGGTCTGGCTGTAGGCCAGCGCGGCGGCCAATTCCTGCTGCGTGAAGTTGTCGCCTGCCAGCAGCGGCTGGAGCAGGGCGAAGTAGGGCTTCCAGATTTGCTCCACCTTTTCCTCGAGCTCACGGCCGCGGCTGGACACCACCGGCTCCAGGTAGACAGGTTTGCCGTCGCCGCCGGGAATGGTGCCGCCTTCGCGAAACGCCAGCTGCGACACCTGGAAGATTTTGGCGCCCGCACGCAGCTCCGCCAGGGTGTCGGCCCTGTAGGGCGCACCCGAGACGCGCATGGCATCAAGCTCCAGCAGGGTGCGCGCGACGCGTTGCGAGACGACGCGCTGGCGGCCGGAAAGGTTGATGGCCACGGTGTCCTGGTCAATCTTGAACGAGGTGTAGAAGTTCAGGACCAGCACACCCRGGTCAAACAGCAGGAAAAACGCGACTGCGATGATGATTTCACGGTACTTGCCGAGCGAGGAGAGGCCGTGCGATGCTGACGGCCGCGTGCTGGCTGGTGCGCCATGGGCGATTCTGTCGGCGCCGGGGATTGGCAAAACTGCAGACATTAAAAACCTCCCTTTGAAAATCCCGGAGCGGCTTGTTTGCCGCTTTTCCGGTCTGGCCTTTTCAGGCTGCTTTTTCGACGTGGCCCTGGCGGGTGTAAAGGAAATCGATCACGGCCTTGCGGTAACCCAGGTAACGGATGTCTTCGGCCAGCGCCACGCGGGAACGTGGGCGGGGCAGCTCTACTGGCAACACTTCGCCGATCGTGGCGGCGGGACCGTTGGTCATCATTACAATGCGGTCGCTCAGGAGAACGGCTTCGTCGACATCGTGGGTCACCATCACGACCGTGCTTTGCGTGGTGGCGACGATCTGCAGCAGTTCATCCTGCAGCTTGGCGCGGGTCAGCGCATCAAGGGCACCGAAAGGCTCGTCCAGCAGCAACACCTTGGGTTCCATCGACAGTGCGCGTGCAATGCCGACGCGCTGCTTCATGCCGCCCGAAATCTCGCCGGGACGTTTTTGCGCCGCTGGCGTCAGCCCGACCATGGCCAGTGCGGCGTCGGTGCGGGCCTTGAGCTGGGCCTTGTTTTCCGTGGCCGCAAAAACCCGCTCGACGGCAAGGTAAACGTTCTCGAAGCAGGTGAGCCAGGGCAGCAACGAATGGTTCTGGAATACGACGGCCCGCTCGGGTCCGGGGCCGGCGATTTCGCGGTTGGCGCACAGCAGGCTGCCCTCGGTGGGTGTGGTCAGGCCGGCAATCAGGTTGAGCAGCGTGGATTTGCCGCAGCCTGAATGGCCGATCAGTGTGACGAACTCGCCCTTGGCTACCGTGAGGTTGATGTTCTGCAGTGCGCAGAACGGCCCCTTTTTGGTCTTGAAAGTTTGCTCTACGCCCTGGATCTCGATGTACTTGGTAGTGAAGGATGTCATGGCTTGGTTCTCCTTTTGTTCGAGCGGTTCAGTTCTTGACTTCTTCAAACGTGAAGGCTGTTGCAAGCTTGATCAGTGCGAACTCCAGCACCAGCCCGACGATGCCGATCACGAAGATCGCGATGATGATGTTCTTGACGTTGAGGTTGTTCCACTCGTCCCAGACCCAGAAGCCGATGCCGACGCCACCGGTCAGCATCTCGGCGGCCACGATCACCAGCCAGGCGGTGCCGACAGCCAGACGAACGCCGGTCAGCATGTAGGGCAGCACGGCAGGAAAGAGGATCTTGGTCACGATCTTCCACTCGCTGAGATTGAGCACACGCGCCACGTTCATGTAGTCCTGCGGCACGCGTTGTACACCGACAGCCGTGTTGATGATCATGGGCCAGATGGAGCAAATGAAGATGGTCCAGATAGCAGCCGGGTTGGCACCCTTGAAGACCAGCAGACCAATCGGCAACCAGGCTAGCGGCGACACCGGGCGCAAGAGGCTGATCAGCGGGTTGAACATGCGGCTCAAAAAATTGAAGCGACCGATCATGAAGCCGACCGGTATGCCGACGACGGCCGCCATGCCAAAGCCCATGGCCACGCGCTTGAGCGACGACAGCACGTTCCAGCCCACGCCCTGGTCATTCGGCCCCTTGCTGTAAAACGGGTCGCTGAAGATCTGCACCGCCTGCACAAAGGTGTCTTTGGGCGAGGGAATGCTGCCGGCCGTGCCCATGAAAACAAGCTCCCAGATCAGCACCAGCAAACCGAGGCCCAACAGGGGGGGCAGGATGGTGAGCCAGAGCCAGGAGGCATCGCGGGATGGCTTGGTGGCGGGCATGGGTTTTATTGAAACGTTCATGTTGTTTTTGGCTGCGGAGCCCGTTGGATAAGCGCCGCCAGCTATCGAATTGATAGCGACGGCCTCTCTGGGCCTTTCGTTGCTGCGGCTTGCAGGGGTTGCCGCCTCCAGCGGGTTGTGAAATACGGCACTGACCATGGCGTCACCTCTTTACGTGGGAAGGTTGGGTGGGGTGTAGCGTGGATATAGCGTGGGTGTTCAGGCGTGAACCTTGAAACTGTCGGCGTATTTTTTCGGGTCCTTGCCGTCCCACACCGTGCCGTCCATCAGCTTGCTGCTGCGCATGATGTCTTTGGGAACGCTCGCCTTGGCAGCCGTCGCGGCCTGTTTGTAGACGTCGATGTGATTGATCTGTTTGGCGATGCCCAGGT
>NZ_JBFUGX010000539.1:0-2911 GCF_056402675.1 Polaromonas sp. P3_C2
GCGCTCAACGATGCCGGCCACCGACTGCAGTACCGACAAAACTTTATCCTGGGTTGCTTTCAGAACGATCATGACTTCCTCTGTATATATCTTTAATTCTTTAATTCAAATTAGTAGTAGTAGATAAGGGTGGCGCCCATCTGTGGATAGTGCCATTTTCCCCTTTTTGATCAACCACTTGGCGTTTGTTTAACCATGTGTTCAGACGCCCCTGAACTGCACTGCTGAATATGAACAACTTTCGATTGTCATCTGCTTCTGTGGATAAGCCATGGGTTGTTCAAAAGTTGTCCCCAAAGTTATTGTGAGGGTGGCTGGGCTCTGTAAAACACCGTGAAAACCGGGCGCAAGAGGGTTCATGGAGTTAATGGGGCGCATGGAGGTTGTTCCTCAGCCTTTCAGGGTCTGTTCAAGCACATGCAGCTGCTGGTTGAGCTCTGTCATTTGCTGGCGCTCGGCAGACATCTTGCGCACGGCGTGCAGCACGGTGGTGTGGTCACGCCCGCCAAAGAGCTCACCGATCTCGGGGAGGCTCTTTTGCGTGAGTTCCTTGGCCAGGTACATGGCAATCTGCCGCGGCCGCGCAATGCTGGCTGGCCGCTTCTTGGAATACATGTCGGCCACTTTGATCTTGTAATAGTCGGCGACGGTCTTCTGGATGTTCTCGACGCTGATCTGCCGGTTCTGAATGGAAAGCAGGTCACGCAGGGCCTCACGGGCCAGCTGGATGGAGATTTCCTTGAGATTGAAGCGTGAGTACGCCAGGATCTTGCGCAAGGCGCCTTCGAGCTCACGCACGTTGGAGCGGACGTTCTTGGCGACGAAGAAGGCGACTTCTTCGGGCATGGAGGCGCCTTCGGCTTCGGCCTTGCGGATCAGGATGGCGACGCGCATTTCGAGCTCGGGCGGTTCGATGGCGACGGTGAGGCCGGAATCAAAGCGCGACACCAGGCGTTCGTGGATATCCGTCAAACCCTTGGGATAAGTGTCGCTGGTCATCACGATGTGCGACTTTTTGGTCAGCAAGGCCTCGAAAGCGTTGAAAAACTCTTCCTGGGTGCGGTCCTTGTTGGCAAAGAACTGGACGTCGTCAATCAGCAGCAAATCCAGGGAGTGATAACGCTCCTTGAATTCATCAAAAGTCTTGCGTTGGTAAGCTTTAACCACATCTGAAACAAATTGTTCAGCATGGATGTAGAGAACTTTGGCGGCGGGGTTGTCCGACAGCAATTTATTGCCGATCGCGTGCATCAAATGCGTCTTGCCCAAACCTACGCCGCCGTAGATAAAAAGCGGGTTGTAAAGCTGGCCCAGGCTGCTGGAAACATGCAGCGCGGCGGCCCGGCCCATGCGGTTGGCCGTGCCTTCAATCAGGGTGTCGAAGGTCAGCGCGCTGTTGAGCCGATTCTTGAACGGCGCGCCGGCGGCTTCTTCGGGAACGCCCAGGCCGACGGGTTCAGGAACGCCGGAGCCTTCAAAGCTGCGAACCAGAGAAGAAGACTTGGCGGGCGCTTCGCGCGGAGCAAGTGCTAACTCAAGGGGGATGCTTTGCCCGGAAATTTTCTCAAGCAGGGCCGAAATGCGGCCGGCATACTGGGCGCGAACCCAGTCCAGTTTGAACCGGTTACCCACTAAAACGGTGACTTTGGTGAGGTCGGGAGCGACCTCGACAAGCAGGGGGCGGATCCAGGTATTGAACTGTTGTTCAGGTAATTCCTGGGCCAGGTGGTCGACGCAGCTCTGCCACAAGTCCTGGTTCAGATTTTGGACGGATGCCTCACTCATGGCTGGTTTTGGCTGGGTTGCTGGCCTGGCAAGAGGCGCCCGGCAGCGGTGAGCTGCTTGTGGATATTGTTAATTTTGAGCACCGGCAATTGTAGTCCGGACGAGGAGTTATCCACAAAATAATTGATCCGGGTTTCAACCTATTTTGGGCACTGGTTTGGGGTATGTAGCGACCCGGTTCGCCGCATCTCAGCCTTTACCCCAAATGGGCGGGCTAACTTGTTGCCAGTGTTAGGAAATCTGCGATAATCATGGGTTTCCCTGATTCGCGGCGGGTTTTGCCTGCCTTGAAGACTTGCAGAGATGGTTGTGTTGTACGGCCACCAAGATCATTCGAATCGCCCAAAGCAGTGTGTCTTATAACTAAGGCAAGGTAACGGCAAAGGGGAAAGCTTTGTAGCTGACCGGCTAGTAGGACTCAATCATGAAACGCACATACCAACCATCCAAAGTCAAACGCGCTCGTACGCACGGCTTCCTGACCCGCATGAAAACGCGTGGCGGCCGCGCAGTGATTGCTGCACGCCGCGCCAAAGGCCGCAAGCGCCTGGCCGTATAAGCCTGTTTCCTGCTGGCCATTCGCAGTTTTTTAAACTGACGCCTGGCGCTCGTGCAACGGCTTCAAACCCGACCCCAGTTCCAGGCAGTTCTTGCCGGCGCCATTGTTGCAAAAACAACGCACTTCGCATTGCACCGCAATGCGCTGGACGCAAAGCCCGTGCAAGCTGAGCCAGGCAAGCTGGCTGATGTGATCGCGGCAAGGCCGCTGTTTCCCGTACAGGATGTCTGGCTTGGGGCCATGGTTCCCAAACGCTGGGCCAAACGCGCCGTCACACGTAACGCCATCAAACGACAGATCTACACCGTGAGCGCTGATTTTTCGCATCAGTATCCTCAGGCTGCTTTTGTGGTCCGCTTGCGGCGTGATTTTTCGCGCAAGGAATTCATCAGTGCGACGTCCGAGCAGCTCAAGCTGGCGGTACGCACCGAAGTGCTGGCGCTGATGCAGGCAGGAGCCAAGGCGCCATGAGCTCCGTTTTTGCTGCACTGGCACCTCTTTTCCGTTTGCCGCAAACCCTGCTGATTGGCCTGGTCAAAGGCTATCGCTTGTTGCTCAGCCCATGGC
>NZ_JBFUGX010000540.1:0-2909 GCF_056402675.1 Polaromonas sp. P3_C2
GGATAGACGCAAATCCCGCGCCAGTTCACCGGGCATACCCCGAAAAGCCGGCGCCTACCTGTTTTGCGACCTTGAGGCCCCGCCATGAACCTGCGTTTTGTTGAAGCTTTCTATTGGGTTGCCTCGCTCAAAAGTATCTCGCGCGCCGCGGAGAAGCTCTACCTGACGCAGTCTGCCATGTCCAGCCGGATCGCCACACTGGAAGAAGAGCTGGGCATCCTGCTGCTGGACCGGCGCGACAAGCAGTTCAAGCTCACCGTCGCGGGCGCGCGTTTCCTGGTCTATGCGCAAAAGCTGCTGGAGCTGCAGCGCGAGGTCAAACACGAGATGGGTTCCGGTGCGGCCATGGCGGTATCGATGCGCATAGGTGCCATCGAATCGGTGCTGCACTCCTGGCTGATTCCCTGGCTTGAAAAACTCCGGGTAGACCATCCGGGCCTGGAGCTGGAGCTGACGGTGGAAACCACCCCCATCCTGATGGACCAGGTGCAACGCGGCACTCTGGACCTGGTGTTTGCCGCATTGCCCGCGTCGGCGGACGGGGTACGCAACCAGGCCTTGCCGCCCATGGACATGGCGTTTGTGGGAAATCCGGCGCTGCATAAAAAAAGAAATTACCGGCTGGATGAACTTGCGGAAATGGAATTGCTGACGTTCCAGAAAGGCTCGCAGCCGCACGTCACGCTGGTCGACCTCTTCAAGCAGCACCGCATGGAACCCAAAAAGGTGCATGCCATTTCATCCATTTCCGCGATGGTCCAGCTGGTGCAGGGCGGCTTTGGCGTGGCCCTGCTGCCGCGCATCGCGGTCCAGCGCCTGACGGGGTTCGCCAGCCTGAAATTGCTCACCTGCGACACCCGTGTGAAGTCGTTGCCGATCCACGCGAGCTACCGCACCGACCCGACTTCATCGGTGGTTGAGACGGTGGTCAGGTCGGCCGTGCAGTTTGCCGCGGAGAGCACGGGAGCCGGCACCAAAACGGGTCGCAAGCCGGCGGCCAGGGTTGCAAAAACAGGCAAAAAAGGTGCATCAGGGTAAATACCAATCATCGAAAAAATCGATGACGTAAGCAAAAAATTACTTGTTTGATTTCGTCATTTGCTAATCGCACACTTCGTCACATGTCATCCAACCGTCATGTTTTTACGAGGAGTGCGTCATGAAGAAATCTTGGTGGGCCAAAGTGGCCGCAGTGTTGCTATCAACCGGCATGGCCTTTGGCGTGCATGCACAGCAAGAGATAAAAATCGGTGTGCTTTATCCGCTCACCGGGCCGGCCGCCTCCGTGGGTGCCGAGCTGCGCAGCGCGCTGGAACTCGCCGCCGACATCATCAATAACGGTGCGCCCGGTGTTTCCGAGCTGCCGCTGTCTGCCGGCAAAGGCTTGCCCAACCTCAAGGGCGCAAAAATCAAGCTGGTGTTTGCCGACCACCAGGCCAACCCGCAGACTGGCGCTACGGAAGCCGAGCGCCTGATCACACAGGAAAAAGTCGTGGCACTCGTGGGTGCGTATAACAGCGCCGTCACCGCCACGGCCAGCCAGATCGCCGAGCGCGCCGGTATCCCTTTCCTGAACCCTGAATCGTCGTCGGCATCGCTCACGCAGCGCAACTTCAAGTGGTTCTTTCGCACCACGCCGCACGACGACCTGTTTGTGCACAACGCCTTTGATTTCCTGAAAGAACTCGAAGCCAAAAAGGGCATCAAGGCGGGCGTGGTCGCCAGCCTCAACGAAAACGGCTTGTGGGGCACGGAAACCACCAAGCTGCAGACCAAACTCGCGCCCGAGTTCAAGCAGAACCTGGTCAAGCAGGTGATGTACCCGGCCAAAACCACGCAGCTGACTTCGGAAGTGCAGACGCTCAAGGCGGCGAACCCCAACCTGGTGCTGCAGTCGTCCTACACGGCCGATGCCATCCTGTCGATCAAGACCTACAAGGAACTCGGCTTTTCGCCGGACATGATCCTGGCGAACAACGCGGGCTTCACCGATACCGATTTCATCAGGACACTCGGCAAGGACGCCGACTACATCATCACGCGTGAAGTCTGGGCGCTGGACCTGGCCAACCGCAATCCTCTGATCAAGCAGGTCAACGACCTGTTCAACAGCCGCTACAAGATCAACTTCACCGGCAATTCCTCGCGCACTTTCACCGGCCTGATGGTGATGGCGGACGCTATCAACCGTGCTGGCTCCACCGAGCCCGAAGCTATCCGCAAGGCATTGGCCGCCACCGACATGCCCGGCAGCAAGCTGATCATGCCGTGGAAGGGTGTGAAGTTCGATGCGACCGGCCAGAACACCCTGGGCCAGGGCATCCTGGTGCAGATCATCGGCGGCAAATACAACACGGTCTGGCCGTTCGACATGGCCTCGCGTGAAGTGACCTGGCCCATGCCCAAGTGGGACCAGCGCAAATAAGCCGCGAGTTTTGACCTAAAAAGCCAAGAGACAACCATGACTACGGAAATATTGCTTCAGACGCTGGCCTCCGGCGTGCTGATTGGGCTGATTTACGCGCTGGTGGCTATCGGCCTGACCATGATTTTCGGCGTCATGGACATCGTGAACTTTGCGCACGGGGAATTCCTCATGCTGGGCATGTACTCGGCCTTCTGGCTGTTTTCCCTGTATGCGCTGGACCCCATGCTTACCTTGCCGCTGACAGTGATCATGCTGTTCGGCTTCGGCGTGCTGCTGTACAAACTGGTGATCGTGCGCATCATCAACGCGCCCATGCTGTCGCAGATCTTCACGACTTTCGGCATCATGATCCTGTTGCGCGGTGTGGCCCAGTTCCTCTGGAAACCGGATTTCCGCTCCATCGAGAATTCGGCGGTCAGCGGAACGGTCAAGCTGCTGGGCGTGCAACTGGGCAAGCCGCAGCTGGTCGCCGGTGTAGGGG
>NZ_JBFUGX010000541.1:0-2902 GCF_056402675.1 Polaromonas sp. P3_C2
CTGTTAAACGGCTCGTCGCCGGAGGCCAACTGTTAAACGGCTCGTCGCCGGAGGCCAATGCCTTAAACCGACTGTACATAGTCATCGAATTCATCGACCACGCTACCCTGCTCCTCAGGACGACACTGCATAGGAATATGCCACTCATTTGCCCCATCTAGCGAGACAAACAAAGAGAGCCCATCGTCGTACGGAGGAATGCGTGACCAAGAAACGTCCACGATTCGCCCTCCGGGTGCGAGTCGCTGTCATGGTCCGAAAAAGGACGCACGACACGATACTTCTCCCCCACTTTCAGAAAGCGATAGCCACCACCCGTATTCGGCGCTTTGATACCACTCCAGTGACCGATTGGATTAGGACCGAACATGACTGCCGTTTAACGTTCGCGCTCAGCGGGCGGCGAAGCTGTCCGCTGGAGCAAAAGGTTATATGTCATGGGGCAGCTGTAACTCGGCAAGAACTTCACCTGTGCTCTGCCTGATGTACTTGGCATGCAGAGGATTCTCTGTGTAGGTAATTTGAACGGCTTCGCCCGACGGCAGTGCATTGAGCCGCTCAACCAAAAGCCTCGTTGCTGCTACGACAATTGGATGCGGGTTCGTTACGCCAGATTCAATCATGGACAGGCGGACCGACATGATGTTCAGCAGTTCGGACGACGTCGTGCTCATGGACAGGTCGCTGACATATAACGTGATGTATGCCGCAAAACCTGCGGTATAACCTGGCGCTTGCAATCTAATCTGGACATTAGAACCTCCTGTAAGCCGCTTGTATGCTGAGATTCAAAGAAATACACTGTAATTTCATACAAGTATAAAAATTCTGTAAAACCCCGCAATCCTCCACTGCAGTCTGCCCGCTTGCTGGACCAGGTCCGGGAGCGGTTTTGGTATTTGCACTATAGCCTTGGCACCGAGAAAACTTACCTGTACTGGGTCCGTTTTTGTCCGATGGCATGGCCGCAACGGCCACATGACGCATCCGCGCGACATGGGGGCACGCGCATCCTTGCTGCTCCTCCGCCTAGCGCCGACGAGCGGGCATCAAGACCTCAAGGTCTTGAATGGCGGCGGTGGCTTTCGACCTGGCCCAAACTACTGGAATGAGGCTGAACAGCGGAAGCAGAAAGACGAGATAGAAGAAGAGCTGGATGCCCGCAGCAATTTTCATGGTTCCAAGTAGCCGGGTTCGCTGTACGAATTCGGTGTTTTCCAGATCGCCTTCCCATAGCGATAGCTGGCGACAAACGATTATGAACCCGACGATCGCCAGGGCGGACGCCGTGAGGCTCAAAAACCAAAACGTCTTTTCCGGCATTTGCCTGTTGCCCAGGATGTTCAGGTGAAGCAGTAAATCGGCTTGTCTGAGCGCGATCTCGATCAGAAACGGGAGCTGAAGCACTATTGCCGCAGTGAGGAGTTTGCGTGCCAACTGCAAGGTACTTTTGTGCCTGTGAATTTCGCGAAGTGCTGTCATGCTTGTTTGATGATGAGAGATGCGCCGCTGATGAGGCTTACCGTTCGGGCTTCCCGGCGCACAGCAAGCGCCGCGTAGCAGCATCCTGCTGCTGCGTGTCCGAGCCAGGCGAAATGTCAGACATGTCTGGTTACCTGGTCTGCTTTAGATGAATACACTCCGGCTGGCCTCGGACTTTGGCCCAGTACTCAAGCCTTGCATCGTCATCAATGTCGATAATGCCGCCGTACATCGTGTCGCCACCTTTCCTCTTGGGGCCAGAGATCCAGTAACGCGCTCCCGTCTCTTCCTCGATGCAGTTGTATTTGTAGCCGGACTTCGTTTTCAGAAAACGCTTCCCGGCGTACGTGTACGAGCGCGTCGAGCGCGACATCTCCACCCAGCCAATGCGGCCGGAACCGCTCAAACCACCCGATTTGTTCTCGATGTACATGATGCGCTTCATGCTCCGGCTCTCTACTACTCATAATGTCTAACGTTTGACTTAAGCGGACCGCCGCAGGCACGTTCGCTTGAAGGAAGGATTAGGCGCCACTCAGGTCGGCCAGGCCAAGTTGAATTGGAACTTGGTAGTCCGCGGCAATGAGGCTGGCTCGAAAGGACTTTCGAGGATGGATCGTGAGCTTGTGATCAACGATGGCAATGCGATCGACCAAGCTTGGAGCATCATCGTAGAACTTCACCTCTGCAACTCTAACCATCTTCGAGCGCTGCGTTCTCAGATTTGTGACTTCAACGAATACCTCGGTGGGTTGTGGATGCACGGGGACCGTTTGCTCAACGCGTACACGGTATTGCTTCGTCGCTTTGACCTTAAGACACACTCTGAGCACCTCGCCTTCTGACTCGACTGAGTGTCGAAGCACTTCAAGCGCTGGCGTCTCGGTTGGCGCAAGCATGCGCAGTGCTGAAAACGTTGCCTCGGTAACTACAGCCAGTTTTCTTTCGTCCGGCAGGGAATTGAACGCTGGATCCATTCCGCAGAGCACGAATCGATGCCAATGCTCCGTGGCGTATTCGGTCATCCTGACTGCCCCATCGGGCAGAGATGGTGTAAAGCACAGGTAGAGATGATCAGCGTGGCCGATAGACATTCCAAGTTCTTCGCACTTCATTCCGACGCGCTGGCCAAGAGCTACACATGCGCGTGGGAAACCATAGAGCTTCGATGCGTAGTGCGGCATGGGAAGATCGAGCTGAGGGGGATCGATGCTCTCGAGGTACCGAATGTCGCGCAGAGGCTTGGGTGTTCTGGGTGGTGAGCGCATATTGACACCTAACGTTGGAGAGGACCAGCGACCAGAGAACAGGAGCGCCGTAAGCGCGGACGCCCTTGGGCGTCCGTATCGCCCAGCATGTTAGAGCATGCGCCTAGAAGCACGTGCCCGCCCATGAACATCCGATGAAGATGGCTGTGAGC
>NZ_JBFUGX010000542.1:0-2901 GCF_056402675.1 Polaromonas sp. P3_C2
GTTCAATGGCACGGGTTGCGGCCTGTTGCACCAGAGGCGGCGCCGTGAAGTCGGGCTCGCCGATGTTCAGGAAGTTCATGGGCGATGCGCTGTGCGCAAATTCCTGCGCCAGCGCAGAGGCCGCTTTGGCAACCTCCATGACATAGAAGGGCTCAATCCGCTGAGCCCGCTGGGCGATTTTCAAGGCTGGCCTTTCACGGGGCGAGCCCCTATCGGGATTTGTCGGCAGCGACTTCAACGGCGCGCAGCGAGGGCGCCATTTTGTTCAGGACCCCGTTGACGTACTTGTGGCCGTCGGTGCCGCCAAAGGCTTTGGCAAGCTCGATGCACACGTTGATCACGACACGCCAGGGTACATCGAGGCAGTGGGTGAACTCATAGGCGCCTATCCACAGCACAGCATGCTCCACCGGCGATATTTCGGCCATGGGCCGGTCCAGCAGGGGCGTGATGTTTGCATCGAGCGTTGCCGCGCCTTCGATGCAGCCATGCAAAAGCGCATCGTAGTGGGCGGAGTCGGCTTTGTGAAAACCCACGAGGTCTCGGGTAAACGCGTCAATCGAATCCGCTTCGTTTCGGCCTACCAGGTGCTGGTAGAGCGCCTGCAGTGCGAACTCGCGTGCGCGCGTGCGGGCGGATTTGTCCGCCGCCTTTTTGACGCCGGTGTCGGTCAGGCCGGTGCGGGTTTGGGGCGGGCGTTTGGGTTTGGTGATGGGGTCTGCCATGAAGTGCCAGTCAGGTTAAGGGATGCAGGAGCAGGCGCTCAGGCAATTTCATTGATCAGGTTGGCCATTTCGACGGCAACGCGGGCGGCGTCGCGCCCTTTGTCGACCTGCCGGGCTTCAGCCTGTGCGACGTTTTCCGTCGTGAGTATGGCATTGGCAATAGGCAACTGGTAGTCAAGCGCCAGGCGCGTGACGGCGGCGCCGCTCTCATTGGCCACCAGTTCGAAATGGTAGGTCTCACCGCGAATGATGCAACCGAGGGCGATCAACGCGTCGTATTTGTTGCTTTCGGCCAAGGCCTGCAATGCAACAGGGACTTCCAGTGCGCCGGGCACCTTGACGTGTTTGATGTTGTCCTCTTGCACACCCAGCGCGGACAGCTCGTGTTTGCAGGCTTCTGCGAGCGCATTGGTAATGCTTTCATTGAAGCGCGCCTGCACGATGCCAATGGAAAGTTTTTTGCCGTCAAGCTTGTCGCCTGAACCTTTTTCTGCTCCAAACACGGTGTATCCCTTTGATTGATTTTTGTGGAACGAAGTGACTAGTCTTTGGTGGTATAGCCCACGATCTCAAGGCCGTAACCCGTCATGCTCGGCATGCGGCGCGGGTTACCCATGAGGTTCATCCGGTGCACGCCGCATTCACGCAAAATCTGTGCGCCCACACCGTAGGTTCGCAAGTCCATGCGGCCGCGTTCGGGTGCCTGGCTGGCGCGCGCGGTGCCTTCAAACTGGGCGAGCAATTGCGCCGCGCTTTCACCGCAATTGAGCAGCACGGCAACGCCCCTGCCTTGTTCTGCGATGTGTTTGAGGCTCTGGTCGAGACTCCACRAATGCATGGAGCGGCCCGTTTCAAGAACGTCCAGCACCGATAGAGGCTCATGTACCCGCGCGGACACGACGTCATCGGCAGACCACGCACCCTTGACCAGGGCCAGGTGCAGGCTTTGGCTGGGTTTGTCCCGGAAGGCATGGGCGGTGAATTCGCCAAAGGCGGTTTGCAGTGTGCGGCTGCCGATTTTTTCCACCAGCGAATCGTTGCGGCTGCGGTGTTCGATCAGGTCGGCGATGGTGCCGATTTTCAGGCCGTGCTCCGCCGCGAATACCAGCAGGTCTGGAAGCCGGGCCATGGTGCCGTCGTCTTTCATGATTTCGCAAATGACGGCGGCCGGTGAGCAGCCGGCCATGCCGGCCAGGTCGCATCCGGCTTCGGTGTGGCCGGCGCGCATCAGCACACCACCATCGACAGCCTGCAGCGGAAAGATGTGGCCGGGCTGGACCAGGTCGGTGACCCTGGCGTCTTTGGCCACGGCGGCCTGCACGGTGCGGGCGCGGTCGGCGGCTGAAATGCCGGTGGTCACGCCTTCGGCGGCTTCAATGGAAACGGTGAAGGCGGTGGAGTGCTTGGTGCCGTTGCGCGTGGCCATGGGCGGCAACTGCAGCAGCTCGCAACGCTCGCGGGTCAGGGTCAGGCAGATCAGGCCGCGGCCAAAACGCGCCATGAAGTTGATGGCCTCGGGCGTGACGTGGTCTGCCGCCAGCACAAGGTCGCCTTCGTTTTCACGGTCTTCTTCATCGATCAGGATGACCATACGGCCGGCGCGCATGTCGGCAACGATGTCTTCAACAGGGGAAATGGCTGTGGTCATGGTTCAGGGCTTTTTTAGGATGTTGTTATGGGTGTCGCCCAGCATGCGCTCGACATAACGCGCGATCAGGTCGATCTCGAGATTGACGTCGGAGCCTGCGGCCAGCCGGCTCAGTGCAGTGTTCTGCACGGTGTGGGGAATGAGGTTGATGCTGATTTCCGTGCCGCCCGCGTCGCCAGCCAGGTCGGTGACGCGGTTGACGGTCAGGCTCACGCCGTTGACGGTGATGGAGCCCTTGTAGGCCAGGTACTTGCCGAGCTCGCGCGGGGCGCGAATGCGCAGCTCCCAGCTTTCGCCGACCTGGGCGAAATGCGTCACGCTGCCAATGCCGTCAACATGGCCTGAAACGATGTGGCCACCGAGGCGATCGTGCGCACGAAGGGCTTTTTCGAGGTTGATGGGGCCGGTTTCCGCCAAGCCGGTGGTTTTGGCCAGGGATTCGGCGGAAATGTCGATGGTGAAGCGATTGAGGGGAAGGTCCAGTGTTGTGGCCGTCATGCATGCGCCGTTGAGCGCGATGCTGTCGCC
>NZ_JBFUGX010000543.1:0-2896 GCF_056402675.1 Polaromonas sp. P3_C2
GCCTGGTACCGTCGCAATTCCTGGTGCTGTCATCGCGTAACAAACACGCCATTGCCGTCGATGCGTCCAGGTCACGCCTTTACCTGTTTGAAAACACCAGCGCGGGCCTCAAACTCGTGGCGGACTATTACATCTCGGTTGGAAAATCCGGCATTGAAAAATCCGTCGAAGGCGACCTGCGCACGCCGGTCGGCGTCTACTACATCACCAGCAACCTGAACCCCAAATCGCTGCGCGACTTTTACGGCTCGGGCGCACTGCCCATCAACTACCCCAACCAGCTCGACGTCAAGCGCGGCAAGACCGGCGGCGGCATCTGGCTGCACGGGACACCACCGGCGCAGTTTTCCCGGGCACCGCTGTCCACCGACGGATGCGTCGTGCTGGCCAACCCCGACCTGGAGCGCATCATCCGCACCGTCGAGGTGCGCAGCACGCCCGTCGTGATTGCCCACAGCCTCAAATGGGTGGCGCCGCAATCCCTGGCGGCCGACACCCGGTCGTTCGAAACCGCGCTGCAAAGCTGGCACCACGCCAAGTCCAGCGGCGACATGGCCAAACTTACAACCTGGTACACACCCGATTTCACAAGTTACGGCAAGACGCTGGCCGAATGGACGCCGCTGCTGCAAAGTGAGCTCAAGCAACTCGGTGGGCGCGACATCCTGCTCAAGGACGTGTCTTACCTGCGCTGGACCGACAGCACCGACACGATGGTGGTAACCTTTGGCGAACTGATCAAGGGCGCCAAAACCGGCCGCACCAAGCGCCAGTACTGGATCCGCCAGGGAACCCAGTGGAAGATATTTTTCGAAGGAACCATTTGATGGCAGTTCACATGACGTTTGCGGCGCTTGCGGCGTTTTCTCCCTTGCGCCGCGCCACACTCGCAGCAGTGACGGCGGCGGGCGTGGCCCTCCTGGCCGGCCCGGCGCTCGCGCAAAGCGCGCCGAAGGTCAAATTCGTCACCAGTGAAGGCGACTTCGTGGTCGAGGTCTATCCCGACAAGGCGCCCAAGACCGTTGAAAATTTCCTGCAGTACGTCAAGGACAAACACTATGACGGCACGATTTTCCACCGCGTGATCAGCAACTTCATGGTGCAGGGCGGCGGCTACGACGCCACCTACGCCGAGAAGAAAACCCGCCCGCCGGTGCCGCATGAAGGCCGCGAGGCGCTCGCCAAGGGTGGGCCCAAAAACGTGGTCGGCACGCTCGCCATGGCGCGCACCAACGATCCCAATTCCGCGTCGTCGCAGTTCTTCATCAACGTAAAGGACAACGACTTCCTGAACCCCACGGTGATTCCCCCCGGAGACCCGGTTCCGAAGTTTGAATACCAGGGCCGCGTCTATGAAAACACCCCGCGCGCCCAGCTCGTCAACGCACCCCAGCTCTTTGGCTACACCGTATTCGGCAAGGTCGTCAGCGGCATGGACGTCGTGAACAAGATCAAGGCCGTGCCCACCGGCGCCGGCGGCCCCTTCCCGACGGATGTTCCCAAGACGCCCGTCCTCATCAAATCAGCAACCCTCGTCAATTAATTGACACAGCCCTACAGGACACCATCATGAGCAATCCCAAAGTAGACCTCCACATCGCCGAATACGGCGTCATCACGCTGGAGCTCGACGCCGCCAAGGCACCCAAGACCGTTGCCAACTTCCTGAACTACGTCAACAAGGGCCATTACGCCAACACAGTGTTTCACCGCGTGATCCCGGGCTTCATGGTGCAGGGCGGTGGCTTTGAACCGGGCATGAAACAAAAGCCTACCGACGGCGAAATCGAGAACGAAGCCAACAACGGCCTGAAGAACGACAACTACACCGTGGCCATGGCGCGTACCAATGCACCGCACTCGGCCAGCTCGCAATTCTTCATCAACGTGGCCGACAACGGTTTCCTGAACCACACCGCACCGAACGCATCGGGCTGGGGTTATGCCGTGTTCGGCAAGGTAGTGGCCGGCGCCGATGTCGTCGACAAGATCAAGGCCGTCAAGACCGGCCGCAAGGGCTTCCATGACGACGTTCCGATGGAAGACGTGATCATCCAAAAAGCCGTTGCAGTGGCCTGAGTGCCCTTTCGGGCCGCGCTTGCCGAAATCCAGCCGGTGAACACCCCCCAGGCCGTGCCCCCCATGGCGGAGCTGCCGGCCCCGCCCGTGTGGCGCACGGTCGACTTCATTTCCGACCTGCATTTGCAGGCCTCGGAGCCGGCTACTTTTGCGGCCTGGCAGCACTACCTTGAAACCACGCCGGCCGACGCGGTCTTCATCCTGGGTGACCTGTTTGAAGTCTGGGTCGGTGACGACGCTGTGGACGGCGACCTGCTCGATCCTGCCGCCGGCTTTGACGCGCGCTGCGTGCAGGCCATGGGCAATGCTGCAGGCCGGCTGGCCCTGTTTTTCATGCACGGCAACCGTGACTTCCTGGTGGRCCAGGCCCTGATGGACCTGTGCAACGCTACCTTGCTGGCAGACCCGACCGTGCTGGTTTTTCCCGCCGGCACCGGGCGGCGCTGGCTGCTGTCGCATGGTGACGCCTTGTGCCTGGACGATGTCGACTACATGAACTTTCGCAGCCAGGTCCGCAGCCCCGAATGGCAGCGCGCCTTCCTGGCCAGGCCGCTGGCCGAACGCCAGGCGATTGCGCGCGGGCTGCGCGAGCAAAGCGAAGCACGCAAGAAGTCCGGCGCACAATATGCCGACGTCGACACCCAGGCCGCGCGCCAGTGGCTGCAGGCGGCCAATTCCCGCACGCTGATTCATGGCCACACGCACAAGCCTGCCGTGCATGACCTGGGCGGCGGCCTGTCGCGCGTGGTGCTCAGCGACTGGGACCTGGGCGCCCCGGCGCCGCGCGCAGAAGTGCTGCGCCTGACCGCAGATGGGC
>NZ_JBFUGX010000544.1:0-2895 GCF_056402675.1 Polaromonas sp. P3_C2
ATGCAACACATCCTGCTTGACGGCAATCGCGTGGGCTTCTTCACGCTCAAGCCTGAGGGTGATGCAGCCCTGCGGCTCGATCATCTCTATCTGCGCAGCAACGCCAGCGGTCAGGGCATAGGTTCGTGGGTGCTGCGGCAGGTGATCAGGCAGGCACGCGAGCGTAGCCTGGCCGTCAGGCTGACTGCGCTGAAAGGGAGCGATGCGAATCGCTTCTATATGCGCCACGGCTTTGTGCTGCAAGGAGAAGAGGGTGTCGACTTGCACTACGAATGGCCAGCCACGGAGTCGGTCGCGTGATGGCCGCGCCCGATTTCCTCCAGGCCATCATGGGCCCGGACCCAATGGTGCAGCGCCGCGCCATCGCCAAGGCCATCACGCTGCTGGAGTCCACCCGCGCCGACCACCGCGCCCAGGGAGACGAGTTACTCACGGCCCTGCTGCCCCACACCGGCAAGGCCATGCGCCTGGGCATCAGCGGCGTTCCCGGCGTGGGCAAGTCCACCTTCATCGAGGTACTGGGCCTGTACCTGATCACCCAGGGCCACCGTGTGGCCGTGCTCACGATCGATCCTTCTTCTTCCGTCTCAGGCGGCTCCATCCTGGGCGACAAGACCCGCATGGAAAAGCTCTCGGTGCATGACCGTGCCTATATCCGGCCCAGCCCTTCCAGCGGAAACCTGGGCGGCGTGGCCGAAAAGACGCGCGAGGCGATGCTGGTCTGCGAAGCCGCCGGGTACGACGTGGTGATTGTGGAAACCGTGGGCGTGGGCCAGAGCGAAACCGCCGTCGCCAACATGACCGACATGTTTGTGCTGATGCAGCTGCCCAATGCCGGTGACGACCTGCAGGCCATCAAAAAGGGCGTGATGGAACTGGCCGACCTCGTCATCATCAACAAGGCCGACATCGATGCCGACGCGGCGATGCGCGCTGAGGCGCAGATCACGTCAGCCATGCGCTTGTTCGGTCTGGTCAACAACGCCATGGACGGCGCGCAGGCCGCTAATTTCGACAAAAACTGGCATCCGCAAGTCATCCAGCTCAGCGCCCTGCACAACAAAGGCGTGGACGTGTTCTGGAAAGCCGTGATGCAGTTCAAGTCCCTGCAGACTGCCAATGGCCAGCTGGCCGCCCGGCGCCAGCAGCAGTCGCTGTCATGGATGTGGGAGCGCATAGACGCCGGCCTCAAGCAGGCTTTCCGTCAGGATCCGCAGGTGCGTGAGCGCCTGCCCGGCTTGCTGGCCGAAGTGGCGCGCGGTGAAGTCGCGGCATCGACAGCCGCCAGGAGCTTGCTGGCCCTGGCATCCAAAGGATGGAATGCATGAAGAAAATCGCCATTCTTTTCGTGCTGCTTTTTCAGGCATGCCTGGCGTGGGCCGGCGGCATGGTCGCCGGCGAGCCGCAGAGTTTTGTCTTCACCGACAAAGGCTATTTCGCGGACAAGCCCGTCACGGTGCATTACTACAAGGCGCGCAGCGCCGGCCCCGATGCCAAGGTAATGATGGTGATCCACGGCGCGGAACGGCAGGGCTCGCGCATGCGCGACAACTGGATGCCTTTTGCGGAGAAAAATAAACTCATCGTGCTGGCCCCGGAGTTTGACGAGGCGCGGTTTTCTTCCAGGTTGTTCAACATGGGCGGCATTGAAAGCCGTGACCGGGCCCAGTGGTCTTTCCAGATCGTCGAGCATCTTTTCGATTTTGTCCGTGCTGGTGAGGGCCTCGCGGCGAGCGACTACCTGCTGTTCGGCCACTCGGCGGGCGGGCAGTTTGTGCACCGCTTTATGCTGCTGGCCGAGGCACCCCGCGTTTCAGTCGCCGTGGCGGCCAATGCCGGCAGTTACACCATGCCCCGATATCCAGGCCTGATGGAAGACAAATTTCCCTACGCGCTTAACGAAAGCATTGTCAGCCCCGACAAACTCAGGCAGGTTTTTGCCCGCAAGCTGATCGTGCTGCTTGGTGAAACTGACATAAAAACCGATGAGGCCAACCTTCCCAAGGCCAGGCAAGCCACAGCCCAAGGCGTGAACCGCTTTGAGCGCGGCACCCACTTCTTCGAGCAGGCCCAGGCGCAGGCGCAGAAGCTGGGCACACCCCTGGCCTGGGAGCGTGCCACCGTGCCGGGCGTGGGGCACGAGTCGCGCCGCATGAGCCAGGCCGCCGCCCGCCTTTTGTTTGAACCTGCCAAATAAATTTTCACCGTCCCAAAAAAAGCGGAACACACCATGCAAGAAATCCTTGAACAACTCGAAAAGAAACGCGCCGCGGCCCGATTGGGCGGCGGGCAAAAGCGCATCGATGCGCAGCACGGCAAAGGCAAACTGACAGCGCGCGAACGGCTGGAGCTGCTGCTCGACGAAGGCACGTTTGAAGAGTGGGACATGTTTGTCGAACACCGCTGCACCRACTTCGGCATGCAGGACAACAAGATTCCGGGCGACGGCGTCGTCACCGGCTACGGCATGATCAACGGCCGCCTGGTGTTTGTCTTCAGCCAGGACTTCACCGTGTTTGGCGGCGCCCTGAGCGAAGCTCATGCCGAGAAAATCTGCAAGGTGATGGACCAGGCCATGAAGGTCGGCGCGCCGGTCATCGGCCTCAATGACTCGGGCGGTGCCCGTATTCAGGAAGGTGTGGCGTCATTGGGCGGTTATGCCGATGTGTTCCAGCGCAACGTGATGGCCAGTGGCGTGATTCCGCAGATCAGCATGATCATGGGGCCGAGCGCCGGCGGCGCCGTGTATTCCCCCGCCATGACCGACTTCATCTTCATGGTCAAGGACAGCTCCTACATGTTTGTGACGGGGCCCGAAGTCGTCAAGACCGTGACCCATGAGGAAGT
Source organism: Polaromonas sp. P3_C2 (assembly GCF_056402675.1). Lineage (NCBI taxonomy): Bacteria > Pseudomonadati > Pseudomonadota > Betaproteobacteria > Burkholderiales > Comamonadaceae > Polaromonas > Polaromonas sp. P3_C2. Next base: position 2,848 of record NZ_JBFUGX010000544.1, read on the forward strand.
AACGGCCGAAGAACTGGGCGGCGCCACCACCCACACCACACGTAGCGG
>NZ_JBFUGX010000545.1:0-2887 GCF_056402675.1 Polaromonas sp. P3_C2
GCGTTACCCGGCCCGACGGCGTGCATTGGCAACTCGAAAATCTTTCGATTCACGACGGGTCGCTTTTCCCCACCAGCATTGGCGCCAATCCGCAACTTTCCATCTACGGCGCCGTGAATCGCCTGGCGCAAGGCCTCGCCAAAAAAATGTCGGGCAAGGATGTCACACTGGCCTGAGATACTGCGGGTTTGATCTCGCGCCGATTCATTCATGCTGGCTCAACTGCAAAGATTCATCACCCTGACCCTGGTCGCCGCGGCTTTCGGCTGGCTGTTCTGGTTCCGCAGCAGCTCTCCCATGCTGGCCGTCACCGGCTTCCTGCTGATTGCACTGGGGTACACCGGTTTCCTCGCCCTTGAGTTTTTACTCCTTCGGTACATCAACAAGGCAGATCCGGCGCCCCAGCCCACCTGGACAGAACTTCTGCGCGCATGGCTGGGTGAGACATTGACGGCTCCTCGCGTGTTCTGCTGGCGCCAGCCCTTTCGCTCCAATGCTGTCCCGGACAGGGTCCTGCCGGCCGAGACAGCCCAAGGTCGCCGCGGCGTGGTGTTTGTGCACGGGTTCTTCTGCAATCGTGGCCTGTGGACACCCTGGCTCAAGCGGGTTCGAGGCAGCGGACGCGCCTTTGTCGCTGTCAATCTCGAGCCCCTGTTCGGCTCCATAGACGGCTACGCCCCCCAAATTGACGACGCAGTGGTGCGGGTCACCCAAGCCACAGGCCTTGCCCCCTTGCTGGTATGCCACAGCATGGGCGGGTTGGCTGCCAGAGCCTGGCTCAAGCGCATGAAGGCCGAAGCCCGGGTACATCATGTCGTCACCATCGGCACACCGCACCGCGGAACCTGGCTGGCCCGGTTTGGGCATGGCCACAATGGGCGCCAGATGCGCCTCCTGTCCGACTGGCAGACCCAACTGGACCATGAGATGCCTGCACACCGGCATACACTGTTTACCTGCTGGTACTCCAACTGCGACAACATCGTGTTTCCGACCTCCACGGCCACCTTGCCTGGCGCCGACAATCGCCTGGTTCGCGGCGCGGCCCATGTGCAGATGGCATTTTTGCCGGGCGTCATGAACGCTACCCTGGCCATGCTGGACAGTGATCCGGCTTGAACCAGCGTATCGACGCTTGCCGTCAGCCCCTTAAGCCTCCCCCGTCGGCAACCGGCGATGTGAATTTCTCACAAAAAAGACCCGGCATATTCACTATCTACATTGACCCGGGCTTTTTATGCTCATCTATTTGTAGGATGGAGCAAGCCCTTGACACTCTATGCAATGCCCAATACCAGCCTGTTAGAGGCTGTCCGACCTCTGCCGCCTCTGCTGGAACCCGAGTCTGATTCCACGCCTGCGCTGCTGGCCCTGCTGGTCGATGAGCTGGCGCACGGGGTGTTCGTTGTCAGCGCCCAGGGGCGGATTTTGCACGCGAATCAAATCGCGCGGCGCGAACTTGAGCGCTCTGTTGTGTTGGGGGTGGACAGGGGAGAGCTGAAGGTCCTCATGCAGGCAGATGCCAAGGCCTTCCAGATTGCCATGGGCAAAGCAGTTGCCGGAAAACGCAGCCTGATCAGGTTGGTGGCCAACGGCGTGGACTTTACCCTTGCCGTGGTGCCATTGCATCGTCAGGCAGGCAGCCCCTGTGAGCGCATTGCCCTCTTTTTGTCTCGAGTGGGCGTGAGCGAGTCGGGTGTTTTTGGCTCCTTTGCCCGCAGTCACGGTCTCACGCATACGGAGGAGCAGGTGCTGGTTTTCCTGTGCCGCTGCTTGAGCACGCCGGAAATCGCTCTCCAGATGAAAGTTGCGGTTTCCACCGTGCGCAGCCATGTGCGCAGCCTTTGCGCCAAGACCGCCTCCAGCGGCGTTCGTGAACTGGTCAATCGCGTGGCGATTTTGCCGCCTATTGCCCCCCTGCCGCTCGGACAAATCCACTGATAGATGCCCCGTACGTCCCGGCGACGTGCTAGATTACGGGTGATCATGAGTTCACCACCACCTTCCGATGAGGGGCTGTATGCCCATTTGATTCCCGAATTGCGCACGCTCGCCCTGCGAGGCGTGGTGCGAACTTATCCCAAAAAAGCCGTTGTCATCAACGAAGGGGAAATCGGCGACAACCTGTTTGTTCTGCTCAAGGGCAGTGTCAAGGTGTTCGCCATGGACGAAAGCGGCCGGGAAATCACCTACGGCAGGATTCATTCGGGCGACTATTTTGGGGAAATGTCGCTGGACGGCGGACCCCGTTCGGCTTCAGTTATTACCCTTGAGCCTTGCACCTGTGCGGTGCTCAGTCGTACCGATGTGAGCGAACACTTGGGTGATGAGCCAGGATTCGCAATCAATCTCGTGGTTCAGGTGATTCGCAGGGCGCGTGCTGCTACAGAAGCGGCGCGCAACATGGCGCTGCTCGATGTGTACGGACGGCTGATTGCCGTGCTTGAAGGACATGGCGATGCGGTGGAGCGCGACCCTGCCAATGAGGCTGTCACTCTTGAATCAATCACCCATCAGGAGATTGCCAGCCGCGTCGGCGCCTCCCGCGAAATGGTCAGCCGCCTCTTAAAGGACCTGGAAAAAGGCGGGTACATCGAAATGGGCACCAAACGCATCACGCTGCTCARAAAGCTGCCGAGCCGTTGGTGAGTCCTTACCGAGAGCCTAGCGTTCGTTAAAAATCCGGCGAGCCTCTTGCGGYGACGCATCGCTCGTACCCTGCAAGCGCACCACGGCACTGCTACGCGTCCCTGCGGCACTGACACCCAGCGTGGCCGGGTTTTCGTCGCTGGAGGCGGCTGCATCCGGGATTTTGACGACGCCGGGTCGCTGCGGCCGCGCTGCATCGGGGTCTGGTTTTTGCGGGGAATAGTGCGCCCATTTCGAC
>NZ_JBFUGX010000546.1:0-2881 GCF_056402675.1 Polaromonas sp. P3_C2
ACCAGCGTCCACGGCGTTTTTTGCCACGCCAGGACTTCTTCCAGCAGCAGATGGGCCGATTGCGGGAAGGCCTGCGCCCAGCCGGCGCGGCAGTTCAGTACAAAAATCTTTCCGGGCTCGGCGCTGCTTTCGAGCTGGAGGCCTTTGAGGTCAGGGTCGCGCCGGGCGTGGCAGAGGATGACGGCCAGGYGCAGGCACAGCAGTTGCTGGATGAACACGCGGTCTTCGAAATTGACTTCAAGCTTGCGCAGCTTGCCGCGGTGGCCCAGCACCAGAAGGCTCAGGCGATGCAGTTCGGGCAGGGCAAAGCCCGGCGCGTCGGCGTTGTCCAGGATGTAGGCGCCATGCTTGTGATAGTCGCTGTGCGAGATCTGGCTGCCGATCTCGTGCAGCTCTGCGGCCCATTCCAGCTTGCGCTGGAAGCGGGCAGATTCCGCAGCGGGCATGCCCTTGCCGGCCATGACGAACAACTGCCTGGCGACTTTGCTGACGCGTTGGGCCTGTGCGTTGTCGGTATTGAATTTGCTGGCCAGGCGCTGCACGGTGGTAGAGCGCAAATCGGTCAAATCCTGCTCACGGTCCACCAGGTCATAGAGCACACCATGGCGCAAGGCGCCTTGTGCGGCTTCCATTTGCGCGATGCCCAGGAGATCGAACACGGCCCTCAGCACGCTCACACCGCCGCCTATGACGGCGCGCCTGTCGTCTTTCATGCCGTCGAGCTTGAGGCGGTCGGCGCTTTGCGCCTTGAGCAGCCGGTCCAGCAGCCAGTCGAGGCCTTCTTGCGTGACCATGCCCGCGGGCCAGCCCGAGGCTGTCAGTACGTCGCTAACGGCGCCAATCGTGCCGGAAGACCCATAGGCGGTGTCCCACGCATCGGCGCGGTAGATATTGACGGCTTCGTCAAGCACCGCCTTGGCGGCGACCTCTGCCGTCTGGAAGGCGCGCGGGGTGAACTGCCCGTCGGGGAAATACTTCATCGACCATGCCACGCTGCCGACGCGATAAGACTCCATGGTCCTCGCGTCCAGCCCCTTGCCGAGGATCATTTCGGTGGAGCGCCCGCCGATGTCCACCACCAGCCGGCGTTCATCGGACTGGGGCAGGAGGTGGGCAACACCCTGATAAATCAGGCGGGCTTCTTCGCGGCCCGGGATGACGTCAATGGCAAAGCCGAGGATTTTGTGGGCGCGCGCGAGGAACTCTTCGCGATTGCGTGCTTCACGCAGGGTCTGGGTGGCAACGGCGCGAACCTGGTACTTCTTGAAGCCGGCCAACCGTTCACCGAAGCGCGCCAGGCAGTCCCAGCCGCGCTGCATGGCTTCCGGGGTCAGGTTTCGGTCGGCGTCCAGCCCGTTGCCCTGGCGAACGGTTTCCTTGAGGTATTCGGTGCGGTGAATCTGGCCAGCATCAAAGCGGCCGATTTCCAGCCGAAAGCTGTTGGACCCGAGGTCTACAGCGGCGAGCAGCGTTCCATTTTGCATACCTGAGTTTAAGCTCCCAATATAGCCATCGCGCGGGACTCTCATCAGCATTTCTGGGTGCCTAGCCGATCAACCGGCCGTCGACGGTCATCATGCTTTGCGTGACGTAGGTGCCGCTTCTGCGCTGGGGATTGAAGCTGATGCTGAATCCGCCCACATCGAACTTTGTGCGGCGCTGAAAGGCGGCCAGAACGCTCTGGCGGTTCAGGGGGCCGTCGACGTCATTGAGCACTTCGTAGGTGTAGCGTGCTGCAATGAATCCTGCCAGGCTCAGCGGCGTGGGCGGCTCGTCGAAGAGGCGCGAAAGCGTTTCACGGTAGCTTCTGACCACCGGAAGGCTGGCATTGACCAGGGGTACCGGCTGGGTGGCGATGACCGGCGTGTTGCGCGCCGCGCCCATCTGCAGCATGGWTTGCAGGTTCACATCGGCCAACGCCACGACATAGCGCTGGCGGGCCTGCTTTTCCAGGCCCTGGGTGAATTCGGCGAGCTCCGGCGTTCCGCCCACAAAAAGCAGCACTGCGGGTGTACGGGGCGTGAGTTTCTGGCCCAGCGCGCGCAGGTCGTCTGTTGCCTTGAAGGGCTGCAGCTTCAGTTGCATGTCCAGGGCAATGCGCTCGACATCCGAGTGATAGGCCGCGTGATCCTGTGCTGTGGCGTAAATCGCACCCAGCTCCTTGAGGCCCATGGTTGAAAGGCTTTTGAGCGCATAGGCAATCTGTTCCTGGCGCGCGGCGAAGATGGGAAAGGTCTTGTCGTCGATCTCGAGGCTGGAGTTTTGCAGCCACGGGGCGGCGTGGGGGATGCCCAGCCCGCCCTGGCGGGACAGCGCCACGATCTGGCTGGCAACCTGGTCGCCGACACTGCCGGAAAGCACCATGCAGGCGGAGTTGTCCTTGACCGAGTCCAGTGCCGTGCGCAGGCTTGCGGGGGTGCCGTCCGTTTCAAGTGCCAGATGCTGGACCTGCCTGCCGCGGACGCCGCCGCGCAGGTTGATGTCCTGCCAGGCGGCGCGTGAGCCGATCAGGAAGTCCTTGGAGACATCCTGCTGGGCCTGGGAAAAATCAACCGGCTGGGCCACGACGATGCTGCGCGATGAAGCGCCCTTGCCGGGCTGGGCCCAGGCTGGGCTCGCAATTGCTGCGGCAACCAGGCCGGCGCGGCGAAGCAGCCGGCGGCGACTAACTAAAGGCATTTGAGCTGGCATGGATGTTCCCCGGTGCGAGGCGACTTGCCGTGCACGGATTGCTACTAAAACAATAGCTGCTTGCGCAGGCTCGATAAGGTCTGGAGCACGAAATTGCACAAATTCAATAAAAAACGGGTCAAACCTTCCGGCTTGACCCGTTCCAGCACCCGTGGGCTTATTTGGCGGGCGGAATCAGCACGCTGTCCAC
>NZ_JBFUGX010000547.1:0-2877 GCF_056402675.1 Polaromonas sp. P3_C2
CCGCAACAAGGGCGCGTACGTTGTGGGCAAGATCATCAACGGCTTCAACGAAGTGCCGTTTGCACTGCCGGTGCTGCACAACAAGGCCGGTAAACTGGTCATCGACGCCGCGCTGTTTGGTGAAGATGATTTGCTCATCCTGTTCAGCTTTGCCCGCGCCTACTTCATGGTCGACATGGGCATCCCGTCAGCCTACGTGCAGTTTTTGCGCAGCATGATGCCGCACATGCCGCGCGCTGAAATCTACAACGCGCTGGGCCTGGCCAAGCAGGGCAAGACGCTTTTCTACCGCGACTTTCTGTACCACCTGCGGCACTCCACCGACAAGTTCCGCATTGCGCCCGGCATCAAGGGCATGGTCATGCTGGTGTTCGACTTGCCCTCGTTCCCCTACGTGTTCAAGGTCATCAAGGACTACTACCCGCCGCAAAAAGACACCACGCGCGAGCAGATCAAGGGCAAGTACCTGCTGGTCAAGCAGCATGATCGCGTGGGCCGCATGGCCGACACGCAGGAATACAGCGAAGTGGCCTTTCCGCGCGAACGTTTCAGCGACGAGCTGATCGCCGAGATCGAAAAGTTCGCGCCCAGCCAGCTTGAGATCAGCGACCGCGACGGCGACGGTGCCACCGAAGTCATCATCAAGCATGTCTACATCGAGCGGCGCATGATCCCGCTCAACATCTATTTGCAGGAAGCCTTTGACGCCGGCGTGAAAGAGCCGGCAGCCCAGGACCAGATCGAGCGTGCCGTCGTCGAATACGGCAACGCCATCAAGGACCTGGTGGCCGCCAACATCTTCCCCGGCGACATGCTCTGGAAGAACTTTGGCATCACGCGCCACGGCAAGGTCGTGTTCTACGACTACGACGAGATCGAATACATCACCGACTGCAACTTCCGCAAGGTGCCCGCCGCGCGCAACGAGGAAGAAGAGATGAGCGGCGAGGTCTGGTATACCGTCGGCCCCAAGGACGTGTTCCCCGAAACTTTCGGCCCCTTCCTGCTCGGCAATGACGCGGTGCGCGAAGTCTTCATGAAGCACCACGGCGACCTGCTCGACGCCCATTTCTGGCAAAGCCACCAGGCACGCATCCAGGCCGGCCACGTGCACGACGTATTTCCTTATGAGCGCGAGAAACGCTTTGTCGCGCTGCACAGCCCCGGTGCTCCCCACGATGAAGTCCTCATGCAACTGCCGCCCGAGCCCGTGCTCACAGGCCTGAGCGGCCTGACGCCCTAGAAGATGTTGGCCCCCACGCTTTTCACTTCGCCTTCGGCTCCGTGTAATGCGCGAGGCCTTGCAGGCCGCGGCTCGCGAGACGCTTCGCCTCTGTCGCCCGTCCAAGCCTGCGCAGGCAGGCTTGGAGCCGCGGGCTCCAGCCCCTCGGTGGCGCTGCGCCTGCGGCCCGGCAAAGCCGGTTCCGCGGCCCTGGCTGGCTGGGAGCGCGCTCCACCTTGGCTTTGCTACTTATCCTGCGTCCGTCGCGGCTTGTTGACAGATGCCTCCCGAATTTTTCTCATCAATTGAAAGGACCTCCTCATGTCTGAATCCATCGTTATCCTCGGCGCAGCCCGCACCCCCATGGGCGGCTTCCAGGGCGACTTCGCCAGCCTGTCGGCCCATGACCTGGGCGGCTACGCCATCAAGGCCGCCATCGAACGTTCCGGCATTGCGCCTGAAAAGGTCGATGAAGTGCTGTTCGGCAACTGTCTGATGGCCGGCCAGGGCCAGGCGCCGGCACGCCAGGCCGGTTTCAAGGGCGGCCTGCCCGCCAGCGTGGGCGCCGTCACGCTGTCCAAAATGTGCGGCTCCGGCATGGAAGCCACCATGCTCGCGCACGACCAGCTCATCGCCGGCAGCCGCGACGTGATGGTTTCCGGCGGCATGGAAAGCATGACCAACGCACCCCACCTGCTGCTCAAGGGCCGCAGCGGCATCCGCATCGGGCACGACCGCATTTATGACCACATGATGCTCGACGGCCTGGAAGACGCTTATGAACCCGGCCGCGCCATGGGCACCTTCGGCGAGCAGTGCGCCGACAAGTACAAGTTCACCCGCGAAGCGCAGGACGCCTTTGCCACCGCCAGCGTGAACCGCGCCAAGGCCGCCACCGAATCCGGTGCCTTCAAGGCCGAAATCACGCCCATCACCGTCAAGGGCCGCAGCGGCGAAACGGTGATCTCTATCGACGAAGGCCCGGGCAAGGTCAAGCTCGACAAGATTCCCACACTCAAGCCTGCCTTCAAGAAAGACGGCACCATCACCGCCGCCTCCAGCTCGTCCATCAACGACGGCGCCGCCGCCCTGGTACTGGCGCGTGAATCCACCGCCAAAGAACTGGGCGCCACGCCCATCGCGCGCATCCTCGGCCACGCCACGTTTGCGCAAGACCCTGAATGGTTTACCACCGCCCCGGTCGGCGCGGTCAACAAGCTGCTCAAGAAGATCGGCTGGAGCGCCAAAGACGTGGACCTGTGGGAAGTCAATGAAGCTTTCGCCGTGGTGCCCATGGCCGCGATGAAAGAACTCGGCATCAGCCACGACATCGTCAACGTCAACGGCGGCGCCTGCGCGCTGGGCCACCCCATCGGCGCGTCCGGCGCCCGCATCCTGGTCACGCTGATCCACGCGCTCAAGGCCCGCGGCCTGAAGAAAGGCGTTGCCACCTTGTGCATCGGCGGCGGTGAAGGCACGGCCATGGCGATCGAGCTGGTATGACGCAAGAAGCACCACAAACGCTTTCACCCGCTGAGCTCGCCCAGCGCATCGATGCGTTCTGGCTGAAATTCCAGGAGGGCGAGGCGGAGCTTGTCCGCCAGCCGGTACGCGACCAGGTCGAGAGCATCAATGAAGTTCTCGAGGAGTACCTG
>NZ_JBFUGX010000548.1:0-2874 GCF_056402675.1 Polaromonas sp. P3_C2
GCCTTGCATGGTCCAGAAGTGTGGATCGGCCAGCGGGATGTCGACCGACTGCAGGTGGATGGTGTGCGACAGCTCGCGCCAGTCGGTGGCGATCATGTTGGTGGCGGTCGGCAGGCCGGTGGCCCGGCGAAACTCCGCCATCACTTCGCGGCCGGAGAACACGCCTTCGGCGCCGCAGGGGTCTTCTGCGTAGGCCAGCACATCGCCGCGGCCCTGGCAGATGCGGATGGCATCCTTGAGCAGCCACCCGCCGTTCGGGTCCAGTGTGATGCGCGCATCGGGAAAACGTTCGGAGAGGGCGATGATGGCTTCCATCTCTTCCTCGCCCCGCAGCACGCCGCCCTTGAGCTTGAAATCCTTGAAGCCGTAACGCTTGTAAGCCGCTTCGGCCAATGCCACGATGCCATCGGCGTCCATGGCGGTCTCGTGGCGCAGGCGCAGCCAGTCGTCCTCCGCATCCGGCGCACTGCCATAGGCCAGATCCGTCTGCTTGCGGTCGGCCACATAAAAGAGGTAGCCCAGCACGGCCACTGAATCCCGTTGCTGGCCTTCGCCCAACAGTGCGGCCACAGGTACGCCCAGGAATTGGCCCAGCAGGTCGAGCAGGGCGCTTTCCACGGCAGTGACGGCATGAATCGCCACACGAAGGTCGAAGGTCTGGTTGCCGCGGCCGCCGCTGTCGCGGTCCGCAAAACGTGTGCGCAGGGTGTTGAGAATCTGGTTCCACGCGCCTACCGATTGCCCTTCGATCAGTTCACGGGCGTCTTCCAGGGTGTTGCGGATCTTCTCGCCGCCCGGTACTTCACCTACGCCGGTGCGGCCTGAACTGTCGGTCAGGATCAGCAGGTTCCGGGTGAAAAATGGGCCGTGGGCACCGCTGAGGTTTAACAGCATGCTGTCCTGGCCGGCCACGGGAATCACCTGCACGCGAGTGATTCGGGGAGTTTGGGAAAGGGCGTGAGGGGCTGTTGCGGGAGCGTTTGAAGCGGGCATACCGGACTTGCTTGTAGGATGGTTGATAAAACAATTTATCAGTTATCGTACAACTCGTCGATTATTTATGCAACCAGATTTGTACCCAGAGTGCGAGGCGCTTGAGGTTCGGAAGGCTCTTCGGGTGGCTGCATGGTGTGCGCGTTATTGCCCCGGCGAAGCCGTTCACGGCTATTGGACAGGTGCGTCCGCATGGCGGCGCGTGCGGCCTCCGCATCCTGATTGCGGATGGCGTTGTAGATGCTCTCGTGCTCGCTGTTGACCCGCTGCAGGTAGTTGAAGCGGCCTTCGGGTGCGCTGTGCGCCGTGTTGACGCGAGTGCGCGGAATGATCATGGTGCCCAGGTAGGTCATCAGGTCGGCGAAGTGCCGGTTGCCCGTGGCGCGGGCCACTTCCATATGGAACTGGAAGTCCGGTGGCACGGCGTCAGAGTCCAGGCTGATGGAGTCGTGAAAGGCGCGCAGTGCATTTTCCAGGGCCTTGAGGTTTTCTGGCGTTCTCCTCTGGGCGGCAAGGCCGGCGGCTTCGGTTTCCAGGCTGATGCGCAGCTCCAGCACCGAGATCACATCGGCCACAGTGGCAAAGTCCTCGGCGGTGATCTTGAAGTTGCCGGCGTCCTGCGGTTGCAGGACAAAGGTGCCGATGCCGTGCCTGGTTTCGACCAGCCCTGAGGCCTGGAGCTTGGACAGCGACTCGCGCACCACGGTCCGGCTCACGTCAAAACGGGCCATGATTTCGGCTTCAGTGGGCAGTTTTTCGCCCGGCTGCAGGTGACCTGAACGGATGCTGGTGGCCAGATTTTCGACGATCTCACTCACCAGTCCGCGGGGGCGGCGCATGCGCAACGGCTCTTCGTGAAAGCCAACCGTAAGGCCTGCCTCAGAGCGACTAGGGGTTTTCCTTGAGTCCATTAAAAAACCATTGACAAGCTAGGGGGCGAACTGGAGAATTCCAAGTCATCAGACAACCTATGACTGCGATGTTCTTGGGTTGACTTTAACAAACTTCATAAAAAAGTCCAGTGTTTGCAATCACACCGGACGCAGATTAAAAAAATGACCATCAAAGTTCACGAAAAGCTCTTGTTGACCGGCGCGGCCGGTGGCTTGGGCAAGGCCTTGCGCGAGCGCCTGAAGGCCAATTGCTCGGTACTCCGGCTGTCCGACGTGCAGCCTTTCGGTGCTGCCGGAGCCAACGAAGAGGTGATTTTGGCCGATCTGGCCGATGCCGCCGCCGTCCACACCATGGTTCAGGGCGTGGACGCGATTGTCCACCTGGGCGGTGTCTCGGTAGAAGGGCCCTTTGGTCCCATCCTGCAAGCCAACATCCTGGGCGCCTATAACTTGTATGAGGCCGCGCGCAAGAACGGCGTCAAGCGCATCGTCTTTGCCAGCTCCAATCACGTCACCGGCTTTTACCGCCAGGACCAGACCATCAATGCCGACCATCCGCCGCGGCCCGACGGTTTGTACGGCCTGAGCAAAGCCTTCGGTGAAGATCTCGCGCGCCTGTACTTTGACCGCCACGGCATTGAAACCGCTTGCGTGCGCATCGGCTCTTCATTTGCCGAGCCCAAAGACCGCCGCATGCTGGCCACCTGGTTGAGCTTTGACGACCTGCACCGCTTGATCACCGCCTGCCTGACTACGCCGGTGCTGGGCCACAGTATTGTGTTCGGCATGTCCGACAACGCCGTCACCTGGTGGGACAACAGCCGCGCACGCCACATCGGTTATGTGCCGAAAGACAGCTCGGACATCTTTCGCGAGGCCGTCTACGCCCGAACCCCCGCGCCTGACCTGACAGACCCGGTCGCCCAGTACCAGGGCGGCGTCTTCGTAGTAGCCGGTCCTTTCGGCGACTGAGTGGTCAGGATAAACA
>NZ_JBFUGX010000549.1:0-2871 GCF_056402675.1 Polaromonas sp. P3_C2
GTGCCAATGGCATCCACCGTGTCGGTATTGGTCATGGACTGGACGCGCACCGGCGCATCGCCGCCGACAGTCAAAATACGGCCGCCCCATGACACCTGTGACTGGAGGGAGCGCCGCGCTTTGGGAAAAGCGGACTCGATCGGAAGGCAACCCTTCGACATTATTTCACCTCAAATCGGGCAACATTATCCCTGGCCACGCTGCTCAGATCAAAAGCCTGGCCGCGCACCTGCACTTGCGTCACATCTGCCTTACCCACTACGGCGGCCAGCGGTAACGCCCCGGACGCACCCGCGACTTCTCCGGCGGTCAGGGTACGGCGCAGCACAACCGTTCCCTTGGCATCCGTCACCTCCACCCAGGATTCGCCCCTGGCGCGAAAAGTCACGATACCCGCCGGTGCCGCTGGCGATACAGGTGCAGCAACACCACTTGGCACTGGCACCGGAGCAGGCTGAACGGCTGGGCCAGGTAGAGAGGTAGTTGTCGTCACAGCAGGGCCGGTGGGAGAGCCGGCAACCGTGGCAGCACCGGCGCCTGAAAAAGTCTCATGACTCTGCTCTGTGGGGAAAACAGGCTTGACGTCGTTTACCAATCCTCCGCCCGTCATCGCCACCGCTGCGGGCAGCGGTTTGGCGGCCTCGGCGCCGCCAGCTTGCATCTCACTATCACCCTGACCCTTCGTGACATCCGGCTTGATGACTGGCAGGAAAATCAATACCAGAGCACCAAGCAGCAAAGCCAGGCCGGCCAGCACTGCAGGCTTCGAAACCTGGGTCCACACAGCAGGCCGGGGGCCTTCCCCTGGCGAGCGAAACGGTGCATTGATGCCAGCACCTTGGTATATCAGCTTGGGGGCGCTGGTTTGAGGCAGGCGTTCAAGCACAGGGGCCGCATCCAGTTTCAGGCTACGGCACACGCTGGAAGCCAGGGCCCGAACAAAAACAGCATCCGGCAGCAAGTCAAAGCGATCCAGCTCCAGCGCTTCGAGTTTTTTTACCGGAACCTTCAAGGATACGGCGAGGGCCGCGATATGTATGCCTGCAGCCTCTCTTGCCTCACGAAGCAGTGTGCCTGCCGTGGGCTCGAAGTCAGTACCCCGGTCAACGCCAGACGCAGCCATTCCAGATGTGGCCTCCCCAGCCGGTGCAACAACGTCAGCGTCACTCATTGAACGCCCCTTTGTCATAAGCAGCAGCCTCCCGGGACTGCGCAAAACGCTTTTTTAGCTGATCACCGAGCTGCCGTACCGTATCCCGGTTGTTTAATTTACGCTCGATTTTGATGCCTAGCCACAGGGTTTCAGCATTTGCAAGATCACTGTTGTTCAGTCGTCGTATGTAAAACTGTGCCCGAGTCAGATCGCCACGATCGTTCAAAAGACTAGCCAGGTTGTAACCAGTAACAGGATTTCCTGCGTCCAATTCATAAGACTGCAGGAGGCTTTGCTCGGCTTCTGCATGCTGCCCAGCACGAACCTGACAAACCCCCTGCGCCATCAGCGTTTTGGCCTTGCCTGCGTACGTTGGGTTCGCCACGGCCTGAGCAAAGAACCGAGAAGACTCGTTATAGCGTCCTTGCTGGCACATCAACCATCCATAGTTATGCGCAACATCCGCATCGCGGGGATTCAATGCAAGAGCCCTGCGAAAACTATCCTCAGCCAGAGGAATATCGTTAAGACGCATGTAAACCAGTCCGCGCAGGTTGTAGGCCTCCGCAAAAGTTGGATCCGTGGTCAGCGATTGCTTGATTTCGTCGAGAGCAACATTGGTTTGCCCCTGTTCGAAGTAGCCCGAAGCCAATTCAAGCCGAAGACGCGCACGCCTGCGCTGATCAGGTTCGTCTGATTCCGTAATAATGTCAGTGCGGTTGCCCGGAGACCCTGGAGCGCCTGCGTGATTGGCGCATCCTGCGAGCAATACTGCCAGCCAGCAGGCTGGAACCCAGATCATATTGGCGCGAAATCTCATGTACCCATCCCTTTGGCCACTACGACCTTGATTCCCCCGAGCATACCTTGCCGCTGCGCCGCCATGCGCTGATCCACACCTGTGCGGTCCTGTACATCGCCAGCCAGTTGCCCGCAAGCTGCATCGATATCGTCCCCCCGGGTTTTTCTGACGGTTGTCACAATACCCGCATCCATCAGGATTTTCGCAAATGCCATCACCTGCGGCATGTCAGAACGCTTCAACCCCGAAGCCGGAAATGGATTAAAGGGAATCAGGTTGAATTTGCAGGAGAGCCCTTGCGCCGCCTGGGCCCGAACCAGCGATACGAGCTGACGCGCATGCTCTGGCTGGTCGTTCACACCATCGAGCATGCAATACTCAAACGTGATGAAGTCCCGGGGTGCCGATGACTGATAGCGGGTACAAGCCGCAAGCAGTTCGGCTATGGGGTATTTTTTATTCAAAGGCACAAGGTTGTCGCGCAGCCCATCTTCCGGTGCATGCAGCGATACAGCCAAGGCTACCGGGCAGTCCCCGGCCAACCGATCAATCATGGGCACAACGCCCGATGTCRATACCGTCACCCGTCGGCGTGACAGGCCATAACCATGGTCGTCAAGCATGACCTTCAGGGCTGGCAGGAGCTGCGAGTAGTTCTGCAGGGGCTCACCCATGCCCATCATGACGACGTTGGAAATCACCCGTTCATCCCTGCCTAGATGCTGCCGCAGGAAATGCTCGGCAAACCATAGCTGGGAAACGATCTCTCCCGTGGTCAGGTTACGGCTGAAACCCTGGTGACCCGTGGAGCAAAACCGGCAACCGACAGCACAGCCGGCCTGCGAGGAAATGCACAAAGTTCCTCGGTCGGTTTCGGGAATAAAAACAGTTTCAATAATATCGCCTGCACCGACAT